>JADZEF010000121.1 GCA_020850695.1 Planctomycetaceae bacterium
CCCATGGGCAACGCCGCAGGAGTGAGAGACGTTCCGCGACGACTTCGGCCGCGTCCGGAAAGGGCAGGGCGACTCAGTTTTTCAATCTGCATCTGCATAGGGTGGCCGGGTCTGACCGAAGGGAAGGCCCGGCGCGTTGGACGCCGATTTCCGGGCCTTCCTTTCGGTCAGACCCGGCCACCCTCTTGCCTATATTGAACAACTAAACTGCCGCGTCCGGGAAGGGGCGTGAGCAGGGCATTCGCCTTGTGGAACGTTATGATGCTCGGACCACAGCGAAGGAACAGATTGAGTCCCTTCGACTTTGATGCGATTCCGTCACCAACGCTTCCCGCGCTGAGCGAGTCTTCCCATGCTCTCCCCCCTGCGTTCGACGATTCTCCTGGCGTCACTCGTCCCCTTCGGTTGGCTCGGTTCGCCAGCCGCCGCCGAGGATTCGTTCCGTTGGGTCGATGACGAGAAGGCCGGCACCTGCGATCTGCTCCTCGGCGACCAGCCGGTGCTTCGCTACATGTACGCTTCGGACAACTCCACTCCCGAGCGGGCGGCCGAGACCTATAAGGTCTACCACCATGTTTTCGGCCCCGGCACGAAGACGATCATCACCAAGGGCCCCGGCGGCCTCTACACGCACCACCGCGGTCTATACGTCGGCTGGAACAAGACCTCCGGAGCCGATGGTGAGTGGGACTTCTGGCACTGCACCAAGGGAGCCCGCCTCAAGCACATCAAGTTCCTCAAACGGACCGCCGATGCGAACAGCGGCTCGATGACGGCCGAGATCCACTGGATCGACGCCAGCGACAAGCCGGTCATCGCCGAGACCCGCACCGTCACCGCCCGTCTGCTTCCCGACACGAAGGCGGGGACCGCCTGGCAGATCGACTGGCAGACGCAGCTCGTCAGCCAGAGGGGCGAACTGAAGCTCGAAGGAGACCGCCAGCATGCGGGTTTCCAGTTCCGCGCCGCCCAGGAAGTCGCCGACAAGAACTCGGCTCGCTACATCCGCCCCGAGGGCGCTCCGCAAGGGGCCGACGCGGTGCAGGTTGGCGACGCCGGCGACCCGCCCCCGCACAGCAACATCGCTTGGGTCGCCATGAGCTACGAAGTCGACGGCCACCGCTACACGACCGAGTACTTCGAAGACCCGTCGCTCCCCAAGCCGTCGCTCTTCTCGGAACGCCCGTACGGCCGCTTCGGCGCGTTCTTCAAAACGAAGCTGACTCCGGACAAGCCATTGACGATGCGGTACCAGGTCAACATCCTGGCGGGAGCCCCACCGGCACGCGACGCCGTCCAGAAGCGGTTCGACACGTTCGTCAAAGGCTTGAAGTCGGGCGACTGACTCTCAGCTCAGATTCGCGCCGGATTCGCCGGGCGGCGCTGCCTGACGAAACCGGCAGCAATCGTCAGCAGGAGGATCGCCAGCAGAATCCCGCCGCCGAGCGGACTCCAACTCAGCGCCCCCCTGGCCGCCAGGACGCCGATCGCGAGGACCAGCACTCCTGCCCCAATCGCAAAGTTCCACGCCAGCAGCGGCTCGATGAAGAGCAGCCCTAGGCAGATCAGCAGCAGACTGCGGGTGATGCCGCCGCGCTGAGAGGGGGAGCCGACCGCTCCGTCCGCGCCGGTGTCTTCCCAATCGGTGCGGTGCTCGAAGTCGACTCCCGCCAGCAGGTCTTCCCGTAATTCGCCCGGACTCATCCGGGCCGGGTCGCTCTCGCGAGGATCGACATTCACCGCATACGTCTCCGCGAGAGTGAGCGGAGCGGATGTCGTCATGTCATACAACCCCGCGCGGTCGGTCGCATCGAACGTGATCGTCGTGAGGTTCTTTTCCTCGGTCAGCGTCGCCAACCGACTGCGCCCTTCGGGCCCTTTGACGGTGACGGTCAGTCCGGTCGGAGCCTGAGGGATCAACCGCGTGATCGACTCGCCCACCAGCCGCCGGCGCTCGGCCCAGCGTCCGGCAATCGCATGCTGCACGGTTTCATGAATGATCGGCGGAAAACTCCGCTGAATCGCCCACGTGCTCCAGGTGACGTCGGGGGAGGTCGTAAACAGCACCACGCGGCCGCGACCGATCGGCCGCTCAATGATCGCCGGGTCGCCCGTCGCGTACGAAAGCGCCGTCCGAACCGTTCCGTCTCTCGGCACAACGACCTTCACGTACTGAAAGGTGAGCGTCGAATCGAGCCCCGTGCCGGGGTTTCCTTCGAAGGGACGCAGGATCGGGTGCGACAGGTCGCTCATGTCGAAGTCGAAGGTGGCGTCGGACGAGCGGACATCGTTCGCGAGCCCCGCCAGCTTGCCGGGGAGCAGGTCCACCCCCTCGGGGCCGAGTTGCTGATTGTAATTGTCGAGCTGCGATTGCGCCGCGGGGAAGATCACAAGCCCGCCCCCGCTGGCCACGAAGGTCCGCAGCACATTTGCCTCGCGATCGGTGATCAGCCGCATGTCGCACAGGAACACCGCGTCGTACTTCGCGAGGTCCGTGGCCGAAAGCTCCCCCTCATTGATCGCCCTCGCCTCGATCGAACCCTGCCACTTCTGGCGATCGGTCGACGGCGAGAGCGCCTTCTCGAGATACCACGTCGCCCTCTCGGACGGCTTTCCGGCGGGACGCCCGTTAATCAGCAGCACTTTCGCTTCGTCACGCACCGGAACCGACAGCCATCGCCGGTTGTCGATCGGAAGGCGATCGGTCGCCAGCCGCACCTCGATGTCATGCTCGCCCGGCGACTGAAACGTGTACTCGAAATCGGCCCGCACCGGCCCGCCCGCCGGCAGATCGACCTTGCGCGTCTCCGCCACGCGCTCGTCGACATACAGCTCGACCAGTTGCCCGGGCTGGGCAGCCGGCCCAAAGTTCCGCAGCGTCGCCTGCAGCGTCATCGGCTTGCCGACCGCCACGAACGGCTCCGCGATGCTCAGTTCGACCACCGCCTGGTTCACATCGGGCTCGTCACCCACGTCGAGCAGCACAATCCCGGCCGACTCGCTCAGCCGCTTCAGTTCCCCCCGCAATGCCCCTCGTCCCCCTGCCTCTCCCCACGTCGCCGACTGGAAATCGCTGACGAAGATGATTTCCTTCCGCGGGACTTCCGGCGCCCGCTTCAGCACGTCGCCCAGTTCCTTCAGTGTCGACAGCAGCTCTCCAGGCTCGTCGGTCAGCACGAGTTGTTCCAGCTCCGAGAGGACCGGCTGCCGTTGAAAGGCCGGCTGCCCGACGATCGTCCGCGGATGCGACTGACAGATCCGCAGCACATTCAGGGCGTCCCCCTGGCGCGACTGCTCGACGATCTGCCGCGCCAGCGCCTTCGCACGTTCAAACCTCGTCCCATCGCTCCCGGTCGTGCCCATGCTGAACGAGACATCGAGCACGATGATGCGGTGCGTGGGGAGCGCCGCCTGATAATACTTGCCGAACGATTCCGCGAACGGCTGCGCGAGTGCGAGGGCGAGCAGCGAGAGGATGAGGACCCGGACGGCCAGGAGCAGGAGTTGCTCGAGGCGGATGCGGCGCTGGTTGCGCTGAATGGCCGCCAGCAGGAACCGCATGGCGGCCCAGGTCGTCTCGCGATGCCGCCGCTTGTGCAGCAGGTGCAGCACAATGGGAATCGCCCCCAGCAACGCTCCCCAGGCGAGCAGAGGGCTGGCGAACCCGAAGGCGAGCAGCGGTGGAAGATTCGCGAGCAACGAGCCGTCCTGAAGAACGTCACAACGGGGGCGGAGCTCACCGCGAGGCGGCGGCTCGTCGCTGCATTGTAACGGAACGCGGCTCCCGGTTCGTAGTGCGGCCTTCAGAGTGGCACGACATTCCATGTCGTGAATTCGCGCGGAGTGGTCCGAGAAGCAATCCAAGGCGAGTCGGTCCAGGCGTTCGTTCGTCGCCAGGTCGACGCGCCTGGCTCGTTCTCCTAGAGGCCATGCGAATTCACGAGACGGAGTCTCGTGCCACTATTTGTTGTCTGACTCTTCCTTACCCAGTACCCCGCCGAGGAATCGAACCTCGTCTTGCGGTTTCGTAGACCGCCGTGCGTCCTTCACACTCGCAGAGTCTGCCAGTATCCCGACCTGGAATCGAACCAGGACCTGGACCTTCGGAGGGTCCAATGCGATCCGCTACACCATCGGGATAAATCAGTTCCTTATCTCTTCATCGTTCGGGTCGTCATTTCCCATGCGAGGAGAGCGGAAGTAGCGGGAGTTGAACCCGCAAGGCACTCGTCATGCTCGACCGGCTTCCAACCGGTTCCCGTCGCCCGTCGGGTGGTCCTTCCTCGTGGTCGTCTTTCGCTCCGCGAAAGAACGCGATGGAACTTCGAAATTCAAAGGTCTAGGGAAATGTCAAAATGCCAAACTCAAAAAAGACCGCGTCCCATGCTTTGAGCATTTTGAGATTTCGACTTTCCTTAGACATTTGGTTTTGGAGCTTCGGATTTCTGTTCATCCTCGGAGCGAAAGACGACAATCAAGGCGGAAGGCAAGGGATTCGAACCCTCATCTCCCTATCGGGAGACACGCTTTAGCAAAGCGGTCCGGCAACCCGTATCCGGCTACCTTCCATCACTCGTCGCCGCCTCAACGCTCGCATGCGGCCGCGATACCCCGAGGCAACGAATCTCTCCTTTCCATCAGCAGTCGCTCAGGTGGGATTCGAACCCACAGCATCCCTGGATCTGAGCCAGGGTGGTCTCCCGGTTGCCTACCGAGCCATGTTCAATCAGCGGAAGCCGTGGGACTCGAACCCACAAGCGGGCCATGCCCGCCCCCTGTTTTCAAGACAGGTCCCTCATCCCGCCGGATGACTTCCAGTGTTCAATTGAGGCACTGCCAACCAATCGCCGGGGGTGGAGTTGAACCACCGCTTTCGCTGTATCAGAACGATGTGCTTCCGTTACACCACCGGGCGGAGAGTGCATTGACGTTGTCGCGCGTGGATCCCCGCACCTCCCGACAAGCGGGCATGTGCGCGGTCCGCCGCAATGACCCGTGAGGGATTCGAACCCTACCTGGCCAGCTTGAAAGACTGGCGACCTCACCAGAAGTCGAACGGGCCGTGAGACGGGGCGAGCCGATCGACCGGGCTGCAGCCAACGAAAAAGCCCGGTGTCCTCTGCGTGACACCGGGCTTGGGGAGCACCGTTGGCCAGTGGCCGTGTCACGTGCGCAGGAGCTGCCGCGATTCCGCGGTGCGGCGACTGATCCGTTCGGAAATCGCCCAGCGCGCAATGCGTTCGTCTCGTCGTTCGGAGATCCGGAGGCGGAGTGAGCGGGTCATGGGAAGCGTCTCGATTGGCCGGCATTGAGTGCATCTCGCGAAGGCGAGTGCGCGACCGGCATCAGCTAGAGACGCAACGCAGCGGGAAGGTTCGCGGATCTTTGAATGTTTCGAAAAAGAGGGGAGTTGACAAGCAGAGCCATGGTCGGCTTTCGCTCCGCGAATGCCGACCATCATTTCGCCCGCGACTCCATGAGGAATGCGACCAGATCGGCAATCTCCTGCGGCTTCAGATCCCGCAGCAGCAGTTCGGGCATCAGCGAGCGGGCTTGAGGGACGATTGTCTCGATCTCGGGCGTGCGAAACCGGAGCGATTTGTTCTCGACCGTCTTCAGCACCACCTCCTCGGCGGTCTGCTTCTCCAGCAGGCCGGTCTGGACCTGGCCCGACGTCGTCTCGACCATCCAGGCGACGAACTTCGGGGCGATCGTGCGGGACGGTTCGAGGATTCCTTCGAGGATCTTCGCCTTGCTGAGACGGCGTCCGATTCCGGTCAGGTCAGGTCCGATCTCGCCTCCCTTTCCTTCGACGCGGTGACAGTTACGGCACGAGACCCCCTTCGCTTCGAAGAACAGCGCCCGCCCGCGCCCGCCATCTCCCGCCAGGTGGAGAAGCTCCGACGGCTTCGCGACGGTCGCCAGCGAGAGAGAACGCTTCGTCTCGGGGAGAAAACGCTCGAACAAGCCGCGAATCGCCGGCTCGGGGTGGGCGAGCGCCGCCTCCACCGCCTGTGCTTTCACGTCCGGGCGGAGTCGTTCTCCGTCCAGCGCCCGCACCAGTTCGACCGCCCCGGCCGTCGTTGAGAGCAATTCGCCGGCCGCGTTCTTCACCGCGTCAGCCGTGGTTCCGTCGGCCGACAAGGCTTTCAGTGGAGTGCTTGGAGCGGCGCGTTCCCCAAGGCTTTCAATCCAGTCCCCCATCAGTCGCAGGCCGCGCTCGTCGACTTCGTGCGAGCCGAAATGCGGCATGCGGCCGCGGCCGAGTGTTGCCATGCGATAGTACAGAACCGAGTGCGACGGCTTTCCGGGAGCGATGAGCTGGGCCGCATGAATGCCGAAGGTTCCCTGCGTCGGGCGGCCCGAGAGAAGATTGGTCTGTGCCAGAGGCAGCCCCGGACGAAGATCGATGGCCGCCGTTCCTCCACCGCCGCGGCGATGGCAGTGCCCGCAGTTGAGCTGCAGGTAGCTCCGCGCCCGCTCCTCAAGCGATCCCTGCTGTCCGTAGGGATCGACCGTGGCCTCGGTCGTCGCCGGGGCAGATTCGAAGAGTCCGATGTGCGTCAGCGTCGCGAGCTGGTCAGCGACTACCTCACCATATCGCTGGTCGCGATTTAACTGGGCGGGAGTGAACGCCTGAAGCGAACCCGCCCGCGTGGTGTGGCAGAGGATGCATTCGTTTCGGGCGACGGGTCGCCACGTCCGCTGCCGGGCGTCCGCTCCTGCGCCACCCAGCGTGAATGTCCGCGTGGCACCCTCGGCCGGCACCAGTTCCGCATCGTCCTGCTGGTCGTTCCAGGCGTAGGCATAGGCGTGCCAGTCACGGCCGTCGTAGTGCAGGATCTGAGTCTCCATCCGTCGCTGGTCGTTCGGCCGTGCGGGATCGAGCGCCAGCGACACGGTCTTCGCAAGAACTCCATCGATGGGAAACTTCCATGCTCCCTTGAGATAGCCGACCTGGACGTTTTCGCTGTCAAACACACCCAGCTTGCCTTCACCGGGCAGGGCCACGAACCGCTCCGATGTCGCGCCATCGGCCCACGCCTCGGCATTGATCGAGTAAGCAATCACGCCGTCTGCCGGCTGATGTTTTGCCGTCGACGCGAACAACCCTGTCTCGCTCAGCCGCGTCGGGAACTTGCGATTGGTGTCGGCGGGCGGCGTCGGCTCCAGCGTGTAAATCGCCCCTGGATGATCGACGATCAGAAGTTCGCCTTTGGCGTCGGCCCCAAACGCGACGATCTGGATCGGCGTCGTGCATAGCTCGCGCTGCTCGGTGACAGTCTTCCCATCGTGCCGCACCGCCCACAGCTTGCCCGTGACGAAGTCCCCATACACATACGCCCCGACGAGGTCCCTCAATCGCTGCCCGTAGTAAACGCGGCCTCCGGTGATCGACCGCGCCTCGACGTGCGAGTGCTCGACCGTCGGCGGGTGAATGGGAGTCGGCCCCGGCGGCCGCTCGCCGAGGACCGGCTGCGATCCTTCCTTGACGCTCCAGCCGTAGTTCCCGCCGCGCTCGACGCGGTCGATCATCTCGAACATCTCCCAGCCGACGTCGCCGACCCACAGGTCGCCGCGGCGCTCGTCGATGCTCATCTTCCACGGATTACGGAATCCGTACGCCCAGATCTCGCCGCGGGCCCCCTCCCGCCCGACGAACGGATTGTCGGCCGGAATCCGGTAACCGCGGTCCACTTCGGGCTTGTCGACATCGATCCGCAGGATGCAGGCCAGCAGGTCGTCGAGGTTCTGCCCGGTCTTCCGCACGTCGGGCGGGAAAGGGCTGGAGGCGTCTCCCGTGCTGACGTAAAGCATTCCATCGAGACCGAACTGCAGGCAGGCTCCATTGTGCCCGCCGGAAAGCCACGTCAGCACGACCTTCTCGCTCTTCGGATCGATCCGTGGCGGATCGAGGCTGGTCACGGTGAACCGCGAGACGTGCGTCCCGTCGGGAAGCCCGTCGGCGAGCACGTACGAGACGTAGCAGTAACGGTTCTCGGCGAACTTCGGATGAAACACAATCCCATACGCCATGCGGAATCCCGGCACGGCCGCCGCGAGGTCGACCATCACCTCGGTCCGCTCCGTCTCTTTCTGGTTGGGAAACGCGACGAGCTTCCCCGCCAGCTCCTCCGCGACGAGCCAGTCGGTCCCCGGCAGGGCGACGAGGTCGACAAGCGGTCCAAACTTGAGCTTCGGAAAGGCGGGCACTGCCCGATAGGGCGGTGGCGGCTCGGGCGTCCCCGTGAGGCGGGAGGTTGTCCAGGGAACTCGCTTCTCCAGGCCGTGCTGGCGACGCTTCGCTGACGCAGCATCTGGAGCGGCCTCATCAGCAGCGACCGTCTGCGAGGAAAGGCTGACAAACAGCATGAATCCCAGGAAAGCAACGCATCCCGGCGCTTTCCGAGACCATTCAAGCGATTGGCTGTATGCGGCTGGCAAGAGATGCTCCACGGCGAATCGCGAATTCGGCATGAGCGACTGGAGCCCCGCGCAAGGACATGCGGAGCGGTGATCGCATCGACACGAGCACAGCGTACCGGGCGCCCAGCCCTCCGCAAACGCAGGTGCGTCGGTTCTCGCACGGGCAGGAGTGCCCGTGATACGATCCCCGCTCGATCTCCGATACTGACCCACTGCCCAGGGGATGAAACATGACGAACAGAGTCGTGACGGTTGCGGTGGCTCTCGTGGCGATAATGGTCGTGTCCCACGCTATTGCCGATGGTGATGCGGCTTCACCGAAGTCCGCCGTCGTCTGGAACCTCGACAACCTCAAGCAGATTGGCGGGCATGCCGTGCAGGTCGTCGGCGAACCGCGGGTCATTGAGGTCGACGGCTTCAAAGCCATGCAGTTCGACGGCAAGGACGACGGGATCTTTCTCGACGTCCATCCGCTGGCCGGGGCAGGGGAGTTCACCGCGGAAGTCGTCTTCCGGCCCGATGCCGGCGGACCGGCCGAGCAGCGGTTCTTCCACATGCAGGAGAACGGCAGCGAGAACCGCGTGATGTTCGAGACCCGCGTCACGAAGGACGGCGAATGGTTTCTCGACACGCACATCCAGAGCGGCGAGGCGGGCTTTACGCTCTTCGCCGAGAAGCACAAGCACCCCGTGGGGCGCTGGTATCACGCGGCCCTCGTCGTCGACGGCAAGGAGATGCGGCACTACGTCGACGGCAAGCTCGAAATGGCGACCCCCATCACCTATCGCCCGCAAGCGGCCGGACGCACGTCGCTGGGCGTGCGTCAGAACAAGGTCTTCTGGTTTCAGGGAGCGATCCGCACGGCGCGATTCACCCGCGGCGTGCTGGAGCCGAGGGCCTTTCTGAGGCCGTGAGCGTTGCCCTCACATTCCGCATGACGGGCGGATGCACATCGAGTGCCGCGGTTGCAGCCGGAGCGACCCGGTCACTCGCCCACGAGTCGCATCGCGATGTCGCCGAGCGATTCGTCGTCCGACTGGCGGGCGTCCTCGGGTGTCAGGCCCAAACCGTCCAGCAAGGATTCGGCCTGCTCGAACGGGCAGAACTTTTCGGTGCGGGTGAGGAAGGGCTTGAAGTCCGCATCCCGCATCGCGTCGGCGAAGGACGGATAACGGCTCAGCAGATGCCTGGGCGCCTCGCCAAGGACGGCGGTGCGGCAGCGCTCCGCCACCGCGGGCCAGCCCGCCCGCAACGCCGCCGCGCCTCCCAGGACGAGAAACCGTCCGCGTCCGAGCGTCTGCCGCTTGCGATGCGCGACGTCGGCGAGTTGCAGGTAAACCAGCATGATCCGTTCGTGGTCGATCATGCCGCCATCTTATCCCGCAGCCGCCTGATCGTTCGAGAGCGATCCGGACGCGTGCGGATGAGATTTCTCGTACGTCTCGCGCAGCCGTCGCGTGCTGACATGCGTGTAGATCTGGGTCGTCGTCAGGCTCTTGTGCCCCAGCAGTTCCTGCACGCTGCGGAGATCGGCCCCGCCGTCGAGAAGATGAGTGGCAAAGCTGTGACGTAGCGTGTGCGGGGATGTGATCTGCTCCAGTCCCGCCGTCTGAAGGTGATCCTTGAGCAGACGTCCGACGCTGCGGGTGGTGAGGCGGCGTCCGAACCGATTGAGGAACATGGCGTCCTGTTCCTCGGCGCTCGCCGTGGAATCGGGTATCCGCACTTCCAGCCAGCGGTCGAGAGCGCGGGTGGCGTAGCTGCCGACGGGTGAGACCCGTTCCTTGCGTCCCTTTCCGCGGACCCGCAGCACCCCCGCATCGCGATCCCAGTCACTGAGATTCAGGCCAACGAGTTCCGCGACGCGAAGCCCCGCAGAGTAGGTTGTCTCAAGCATCGCCCGGTCGCGAAGTCCTGCCGGCTCGTTCGCCGGAGGGGCTTCGAGCAGCCGCGCCACCTGCTCGGTCGTCAGGAAGTGAGGCAGCTTGCGACCGGCCCGCGGCGTACGCAACGCCTTCGCGGGATTGGTCGGGCAGATTCCCTCGCGGCAGCAGAAGCGGAAAAACGTCCGCAGGCATGCGAGCCGCCGCGCAATCGTCGACCGTTTGTATCCACACGCGTGAAGGTACGAGACATACCCGCGGAGCAGCGCGATGTGGACGGCCTCGGGCTCAGGCACGCCTCCCGCCTGTTCGCGGAAATAGATGAGCAGGCATTCCAGGTCGTCCGCATACGACTTGAGCGTCAACGGCGAGGCGTTGCGCTCGATGCGGAGGTAACGTTCGAAGCGCTCGATAGCAGCCTGCATGGGACTGTCGCGTGAGGCGCCACGTCCATGCGGCCGGAACTTGAGGAAAAATGCAAGCGGTCTTCGTCCGAGTGATGCTCCCCGGCTGCGGCTTTGAGCAGCCGGGGTGCCGGAGCAAACGACTCACGAGTGCGAGAGATCGTCTGCTTCGGCACCCAGGGTTACCAAAGCGGCACCCTGGGTGCTGCGATCACGCCGCTTCGGGGAAGCGGTTGTGGCGGTGCGTTTGCGGCTCGGGCTTCTGCTTCAGTCGACGCACCTTCTGGCTGAGGACAGCGGCGTCGTACCAGGTGAAGTTCAGCTCTTTGTCGGCGGCGAACTTCCCCAGCGTGCGAAGCAACTCCGGCGTGCTTTCGTCGTCGTACAGGAAGATGTACCGCTCGCTGTCTTTAACGAGCGCCAGCACGTTCATCGCCTGTTCCATGGGCCGACTCCTCGATGCTGCTCGATGTGGTCGTCTCTCGCCTGAATGAGCCGGAATCCCTTCCAAAACCTCAACGCGCGAAGGATTGACGTCCCACCACCCCGCACGGAAGGAGCCCTCGCGACGGTCCGCGCGTCTCCCCCCTCTGTTATCGGACGGTTGCGCGGCAGACCCCCGCCGATCCTGAAAAAATCAGGATCAACTTCGCTCGATCCAACGAACGTCGATCCGATTCGTCCACCTTGCACGACGGTGGAATCTGGGGAAGATGGACGCTCTCCAAACTCCTCCACGAGGTTGCGCCGTGCTGATTGCCGGAGTTCAGATGGACGTCACGATCGGTGACGTGGATGCGAACGTCGCCGCGATGATCGAGCGGCTGCGCGAGACACGTGCCCAGGGAGCGCGGCTGGCGATTTTTCCCGAGTGTGCGGCATCGGGGTATTGCTTCGGAAGCAAGGAGGAAGCACTGCCGTTCGCTCAGCCCGTGCCCGGGCCAATCACTGCGGCAATGAGTGCCGCGTGTGCGGAGCTCGACACGTTCGCCGTCTTCGGCATGCTCGAGCGGGACGGCGATCGCGTGTTCAATGCCGCGGTGCTGGTCGGGCCGAAGGGTGTCATTGGCTCGTATCGCAAGGTGCATCTTCCCTATCTCGGAATCGACATGTTCACGTCGTTCGGCGACCGGCCGTTCGATGTGCATGCGGCCGGCGACGTGAAGATTGGCATGCAGATCTGCTACGACGCGTCGTTCCCCGAGGCCTCCCGTTGCCAGGCCCTCCTGGGGGCCGACCTCATCGTCCTGCCGACGAACTGGCCGCCGGGAGCCGAGTGCATGGCTAACTGGGCTGTCAACACGCGGGCACTGGAGAACGCGGTCTATTTCGCGGCCGTCAATCGCGTGGGAACCGAGCGCGGATTCCCGTTCATCGGCCGGAGCCGCATCTGCGATCCTTCAGGAAACACGCTCGCCGAGTCCACCGGCACTGGCGAGGAGATTCTCTACGCCGAGATCGATCCGGCCCGCGCCCGACGCAAGCACATCATTCGCGTCCCCGGCAAGCACGAGATCGATCGACTCGCCGATCGTCGCCCGGAAATGTACGGGCCGCTCATCGCCCCGCACACGCTCAAGCGGCCGGGGCGCGATTCGTAGCGTTCACGGGCCGTAGCACGGGCACTCCTGCCCGTGCTGCGGATTGCGCTAAGACCACAGTGCCGCGTCTTCGCCATCCAGCCGAAGGGTCAGGCACTTCGCGCTGCCGCCGGCCTTGATGAATTCTCCCAACTCGGTGCTGTGCGGTTCGTAGCCGCGCATGCGAAGCTCCGCTTCGAGCTTCGGGCAGCCGGTGTTGAGCGCCACGTGATGCCCGACGACGACCGCGTTGCAGGCGAACCGCGCCGCCTCCTCGGGCTCGACCGCGATCAGTCCCGGCACCAGTTGCTTCAGGACCGTGCGGCCATACTCATCAAAAGCCGCCGGATACCACAGCGCTTCCCCCGGCTTCAGCGGGCAGAAGCAGGTGTCGAGATGGTAGTAGTGCTCGTCGACAAGCTGCAGCGGAATGACGCGGCACCGCATCTGAGAGGCCACCCACTGTTCGGCCCGCGCATCGCTGCGAATGATGTAGCCCGCGAACAGCGTGTCCCCGCAGAAGAGCCCGTCCCCGGCTCCCTCGAAGTACATCCCTTCGGGCAGCTCGATCGTTTCGAATCCTGCGGATCGGAACCAGACGTCGTCGTGCGGGGTCTCTCCCTGGCGGGCTTCGTGCCGGAACCGCGGCAGGAAGACCTTGTGATGCCACACGAGTCCCGCATTGGCGGTGAAGACCAGATCGGGAAGCCCTTTCACGGCCGTCATCAATCGCACATCGACGCCCAGCGAGATCAGCAGGGCGTGCAGGTCGTGCCATTGCTTGCGGGCTTCCTCGGCATCACTCGGCCGGCCCCGGTTCATCCAGGGATTGATTTCATATTCGATCCCGTAGTGATCGGGGGGGCACATCAGAATGGTGGGCCGAATCCATCGCCGTTCCATGACAGATCCCTGAGGTGACGAAACCGCGCGGGCTGTCCTCTCATTCTACGCCATGAGGCGATGGCTCCCAATGCGAGCGGCTGTTCGGTCGCGCGAGTCTGTGCCGGCGCGTCACTCTCACGATCTCCGTTACTCCGCCATGGATGGCGATGCGACGACCTGCTGAAGTCTCTCCGCTTGGCCAGGAAACATTCGACGGAAGGCGAAATGGCTGGGAACGTAGATCATGAGCGGGTAGGCGACCATCAGGAAGGCCAGCCACGCGGCCGGCGGCATCCAGGTCTGGGCCGCGTCGTCTTTCGGCCCCTGAAGCTTGTTGAGGTTTCCCGCCAGAGACTTCCATTCGGCGGGAATGAACGATGCGTTCATCAGCAGGAATGATGCGATCAGCACACACCAGCAGCAGATGACCTGCCAGGCCAGCGAGCGGCGGTCGTATCCCAGGCGGAGGGTGAGATAGATCAGCAGGAACGGCAGCCAGCCGTGGAACGTCGACAGGCCTCGCGCAACGAGCGAGTAATTCGTATCGAACATGTAGCCGCTCATTCCGAGCGGACTTCCACCCCCACACAGCGCAATCACGAAATCGGCAACCCAGATCATTTGCGGAAAGACGATTCCCACGGCGGGAATCGAGGCGATCAGCGGGCTTTCGGTCCAGACCGCCACGAGAGTCAATAGCAGGGCGACATCGCAGAACCAGAGAAAGTTCAGTGGCCCGTAGCTCGTCCAGTAAACGGGAATCAGGACCGACATGAACGCGGTATAGGCGACCTTGAGCCACAGCGGAATACGGCGCTCCGCAGGGGTTGTCGTCGTTTCCGCGAGAAGTTCGAGAGATTGCGTCATGGGTGATTCCAAGCTCGAGAGCGGCCCGTCATTTCGAGAAATCGAATCGGAGTCCAAACCCCAATTCCGCACTGGCGCCGGTGCGTCGTTTACCGCAATTCCTGATCAGGCAATTCCTTAGAACGGCAACTTTCCTGAAACAGGTGCTTGCCGGATTGAAAAGCCCAGTCATACCATGAAGGGCGTCAAACGCTCTGGAATCTCACGGTCAATTCTCGACCTTGCCAGAGCGTCCCTTCGGATCGACCCCATCTTCTCTTCGGGCCCCGAGGTTTCTTCATGGCCAGCGTTTCCGACCTGCTGCGCTCCAAGCGCCCCGTCCTGCACACGATTCCGTCTCACGTGACGGTGCTCGACGCGACCCGCGTGATGAATGATCACAAGATCGGTGCGGTGATCGTCACGCGCGACGACCGGATCGTCGGCATTTTCACCGAGCGCGACGTGCTGCACCGCATCGTGGCCGAAGAACGTCCCCCGCGCCGCGTCAAGGTGGAAGACGTCATGACGAGCGACGTCATGTGCTGCTTCCCCGAGTCCTCGCTGGAGGAAGTCCGCGGCGTGATGAAGAACCGCCGCATCCGCCATCTGCCCGTGGTGGAGCAGGGAGGGAAGGTCCTCGGAATGATCTCGATCGGCGATCTCAACGCCTACGAGTCGAGCGATCTGGAAATGACGATCCACAACCTGCACGACTATATTTATGGCCGGGTGTGAACCGATTCTGCGGGCCCCCACCGGGCGAGCCCGGTGGAGTGACTGACGCCGCGATCACGAGAGCTCGTCGATCGGCTTCCCGGACGGCAGCACCTTGATCGGGCGGCCCGCGTTATTGATATAGCTCTTCTCGGTGTCGACGCCGAGATAACGGTACATCGTCGCCAGCACGTCCTGCGGGGTTTTCGGGTTCTCGACAGGGAAGGCCGCCTTCGAGTCGGACGAACCGACGACGCGGCCTCCCTTCACGGGTCCGCCGGCCAGCGCGGCGCTGAAGACATTCGGGTAGTGGTCGCGACCTGCGTTCGCATTGACGCGCGGGGTGCGGCCGAATTCGCCCCAGGCCACGACAAGCGTCGACTCCAGCAGTCCCCGCTGGTCGAGGTCTTCGATGAGGGCCGAATACGCCTGATCGAACCGCGGGAGGAAACCGAGGCGGAGCGACTCGAAACCTTTGACGTGCGTGTCCCACCACCGCAGGTCAACCGTCACGAGCCGCACGCCCGCTTCAACGAGCCGGCGGGCCAGCAGGATCCGCTGACTCCACGCGGGAGCCCCGCATCGATCGGCCGCTCCCGGATCGAAGGCGGGCTGAAAGCCATAACGTTCGCGAAGGGCGCGGGGCTCAGCGTCGAGATCGAAAGCCGCCCGCGCCTTTTCCGTGCTGAGGATGCCCCACGCCTGCTGCTGGAATCGGTCCATCGCCGTCATCTGCCCGGAGCGATCAACTTCATCGCGAAGCCGGTCAAAACCGCCCAGCAGTTCGCGGCGGTCGCCAAGGCGGTTCACCGAGATGCCGTCCGCCAAGGCGAAGTTCGGCACTTTGAACGGCCCCTCCTGAGCCGGGTCGGCCAGCGTCTCGAACGGCTTGTTGGCCACGCCGAGATAGGCCGAGTTCGTCCCCGGCACCATCTTCGGGATCATCACGTACGCCGGCAGTTCGGGATTCTGCCGCTGCAACTGTTCCGCGACGATCGACCCGCAACTGGGGTGAATGTTCTGGTCGGGGTTCGGCCCCGTGTTGTACCCCGTGAAGCAGATCTGGTCGCCAGTCGAGTGACCCGCGTCGTGGTGGTGGAGGCTGCGGACGATCGACCACTTGTCCTGGATCTTGCCGCACATCGGCAGCATGTCGGACAGCATGATGCCTGGGACATTCGTCGACGAAACGCCGAATTCGCCCCGGTACTCGACAGGCGCTTCGGGCTTCGGATCCCACATGTCCTGATGAGCGGGCCCGCCGCGCATCCAGAGGATGATCACCGAGCGGGTGCGGTCGACGGACGAACCGGCTTTCGATTCGGCGCGCAACAGGTCGGCGAGGCCGAAACCGGAAAAGCCAAGCATCCCTGCCTTCAGAAAACCGCGGCGGTTGGTTTTCAGAAGGTGGCGGAATTCGGAGCAACCGACGCGGGCGGAATCGGAGCGGCTCGTCATGGAGAGATCCGCAGGCGGGAATGGTCGGCAGGGCGGACATGCTTCAACGAAGCGATCCGTTCACTATCGTAGGCTCAGGAGATATCGGAAATCAATCATGCGATCAAGAGAAAGGACGAGAAAGGATGGGGAATGCGGGTGAGTTTGACTCGCTGCGGCGGAAACTGGGTAGCGACGGAGAGTTTTTCCGGCGATTCCCGTGGGAACGAAGGATCAAACTCAAGCGGTTGTGAAGGCTTTTCCGAAGAAATGAGGTGGTGAATTCCAGCAAAGGAGTGCTGCATGGCCTGGCTGTTCCGACGCGCCGGATCGAAGGATCATGAGGTTCGCACCCGGACCGAGCCGGCCCTGGGACGTGCGGAAACGCTGCAGCCGCGCCTCTGCCTCGGCGGCGTGACCAGTCCCGCCACAGGTCCAAGCGAGCCCTCGACGCCCCCCTCAGCTTTTCTGGATGAAGCAATCTCGGCCGAGGTCGACTTCTTCAGTCCGAACGGCGATGACACACCGGCGAGCGCACCGAGCGACACCTCCGGGCCGACCGCCGGAGACGAGTCCGCCGAAACGACGTCAATGAAGTCGGTGGCGACTTCCGACGATGAACCGGACACGGGCTCGTCCGACTTCGGAACGGGATTCCAGGAAGGAGCCTGGTCGAACGTCTCGCTCGTGGATGGTCCGGCCGAGACCGATTCGACGCACGACAACGCCGCTCCGAATCAGCGGACGACGATGGCCGCCCCCTCGTCTTCGCCGGCGGGAACTTCCGGCGGTGAAGGTTCGGGCAGCGGCGCCACGGAATCGTCCGCGTCGCCTGACGATGTGACCGCAGGCATTCCCAACGAGTCCGCGCCCGTCGGATCGAGTGCATCGGCGAACAGCAGCGGCGGGATGTACGCATCGGGCCCCGGCGCGTCGAACTTCACGGCCGATACGCTCGCGATGATGGGCTTCACGCTCGACGAGAACGGCAACGCAATCGCCACGCCGGGCGCTGACCGTGGAACACCCGGGGCCGCGTGGTGGCAATCGGCCGAAGAGCCCGTCGTCATTCGCTACGACTTCCGCGATATCGACGGCGCGACGAATCAGATCACCGCCGAGCAGCAGGCCGTCGTCGAGGTCTCGCTCCAGGCCTGGTCCGACGCGACGGGGGGCAAGGTCGTTTTCGAGCATAGCACAACGGCCGCCGATGATCAGATCGTGAATATCGGCGTCGGCAACCTCGCTCCCTTCGGCCGCAACAGCGGGAAGGAAGGGACGCTGAGCGTCGGCGGAAGCCAGATCCTTGAACAGGAGGACGGCAGCCACCTCGTCCGTGGCGTCGCCTGGATGGATGCGGGCGAGACGTGGGACAACGCCATCGGCAATGGCAACCCGCAAGCGACCGTCGACTTCTTCACGGCGGTCTCGCACGAGATGGGACACGTCCTGGGCTATGAGGACGTCAACGTCTCCAGCGACGGCGACATGATGAGGATGACGTATTCGAGCGAGCGGAACGCCGACGCGATCCAGTTCACCGTCGCGAATTCCGAAGCGTATCTCGATGACGTCGGGGCGATCCAGGCCTTCTCGGTCACCGATCTCGACGTCGACCCGCTGCTCCTTCCCGGGGCCCAACTCACCGCGTCCGAAGTCGCGAACATCCTCAGCCGAGCCTCGACGGCGACGCAGAGCGAAGACGCCATCATCGCCATCGTCGACCGCAACGGGCGCATCCTCGGCGTCCGCGTCGAAGCCAATGTGCTGGCGACCATCGTCGATCCCGCCACGCTCGTCTTCGCCATCGACGGTGCGGTCGCCAAGGCCCGCACCGCCGCCTTCTTCTCGAGCGACGCGGCCGCCCTCACGACACGCACCATCCAGTACATCAGCCAGTCGACCGTCACGCAGCGCGAGGTCGAATCGAACCCGAACGTCGACAACGCCAGCCAGGCCACGGCCGACGCATCGACCGTCCGCGGCCCCGGCTTCGTCGCTCCCATCGGCCTCGGCGGGCACTTCCCGCCGGGCGTCGCCCACACGCCGCCGGTCGATCTGTTCGGCATTGAACACACTAACCGCGACAGCATCATCGCCCCCGGCGCTGACGGCGTGAAAGGAACCGCCGACGACTTCGAACTTCGCACGTCACTCGACGGCATGGGCCGGCAGATCGGCCGCTTCAATATCGACCCGGCGTTCGTTCCAGCAGGGCAGGGGCTGTTCGCTCCCGAGTCGTACGGCACCGCCCAGAACTCCGGCATCCTCCCCGACGCCACGTCGCGCGGCATCGCCACGCTGCCCGGCGGCATCCCGCTCTATCGCGACACCAACGGCGACGGGCTCGGCGACCATCTCATTGGCGGCGTCGGGGTCTTCTTCCCGGGGGCCGACGGTTATGCGACGCACGAGCAGGGATTCATCCCCGGCATCGGGCAGTCGCAGGAACAGCGGGTCCAGAATTCTCGTCTCCTCGAAGCCGAATTCATCGCCCTCGTGGCGGCCGGCGGAAGCATCACGGCCCAGTCGGCGGGAATTCCCGGCGCCAGCGTGTCGAACCCCGAACACCTCGACGTCCCGTTGACCCGCATCGACCTCGTCGGCATCACGCTCCCCGCGGTCGGCAACGTGCCGGGACGCCTGGGCGTCGAACAGTTGCTGCAGTTCGGAGCGCTCATTTCCGGCGGGTCCGACAGCGGGGCCGATCAACCTCTCGTGGGAGCGGTCGACGGCATGCACCGCGATGGCGAAGTGATCCCCGAGGGATGGCTGGTGATGCCGCACGGGTCGGCCGTCGACAACATCACGACGACCGACGTCCAGACGATCATCACCCGGGCCATCATCGCGGCGAGCGAGACTCGGGCGGCGATCCGTCCGCTGGGCAGCACGACCAACATGGTCTTCTGCATCACCGACACCTCGGGTGAGATCCTCGGCCTGTACCGCATGCCCGACGCGACCGTCTTCTCGATCGATGTCGCCGTGGCCAAGGCGCGGAACGTCGCCTACTACTCCGACGCGACCGACCTGCAACCGGTCGACACAGTCGTGACCCCGGGCGTGGCATTCACCAATCGCACGTTTCGGTTCCTTTCGGAAGCCCGCTATCCGTCCGGTGTCGATGGAACAAATCCGCCGCCGTTCAGCATTCTGAACGATCCCGGAATCAACCCGGCCACCGCCGAGAACCTCGGAGCGGCGGCGGCCGCAGGAGGCTTCGACAGCGTGCTCGGCAACGATGCCTTCCGCGTGATGACCAATTTCCGCGATCCGGGAGACGCCACAGTCGTCGCCGCAGGCGGCGCGGCTCAGCCGACGGCCAATCAGAACGGCATCATCTTCTTCCCCGGCAGCACGCCGCTGTACGTCAACGGCTCGCTGGTGGGCGGATTCGGAGTGAGCGGCGACGGCGTCGACCAGGACGACGTGGTCACTTACAACGGGGCGTTCCAATACCTGCCGAACGGCGTCGCGGTGCGGGCCGACCAGGTGGTCTTCAACGATGTCCGCCTGCCTTACATCAAGTTCAACCGCAATCCGTTCGCGGTGTGATGTACGCAGGTTTTGAGTCTCTACGCCGAAGGCGTTATACGCAGTAGCCCAGGGTCGCGAACGAAGTGAGCGCACCCTGGGTCACGGCACCCAGCGAGTCAGTACCCCAAAGGGGTTCCACACACCGCGTCCATCGAATGCCGAATGTAGAACCCCGTTGGGGTTCGCGTTGAAAGCAATCTGTTCCCAGGGTGCGCTCGCCAAGCCTCGCGACCCTGGGCTACTGCGTACAACGCCTTCGGCGTAAAGAGATCTGCGGTACCTCATACCATTGTCACGGCCAACGGTCATGCAACATCACCGCATCGAAGTGATCACGGGCCATGAAGCAAGTTCGTTCGCGCGACGCAACCGCGCTGCGCTCATCGTTGCGGTCGTCGCCTGCTTATCGCTTCGGACGTCGGTCTGCCCTGGCGGCGATCACAAAGAGGACCACGTCGGGCAGTTCTTCGATCGCTTTCGCCACTGCGAAGACCGCTCGCTGGAAGGCCGCCACGCCCGGGCCGGTTGTCCACGACGCGTTCTACCCTGGGCGGGACCTGCCTACGAGGGCTTTGATTGCGGGTACTACGTCGGCGGCGGATCGCCGTGTCGCGGGCAGGCCAGTTGGTTCAAAGGCGAGCCGCGCTACCCGCACGAGGGAACCTGGGGAATCGACTACGCCCCCTGGACCAGTCGCGTGCGACTGCAATGGTTCCACGGTTACCGAGCCCAGGGCTTCGGCGGTCAGTATGAGCCGAACGCGCACAATAACCCGGTGCGGGACGTGTATCGACCGTGAGGAAGACGGAGAGATTGAGGGACGGAGTGATTGAGGGACAGATGCAATCGTCACCTCTCTCCATCCCTCGATCTCTCCGTCACTCCATCCTCTTCACGAAACGCGTCAAACTCTCCCCGCGCGCTCCGGCCGGCCTCTTCGACACAGGGCGAAATCTGCGAACGCTCATGCGATCTCGCGTCGCGGAGTGACGATATCAGGACAAGAGAGCGGCCCGTCTCTTCTCCGCTCTCGGCCGTACCGGGCCGCCCGGCACAGTGGTCCGGTTCGACCGCCGTCGCGAGATGGCGAACGCTTTTAGGCGGTCGGGTGGGTTTCGACCCTCTTCTCCGCATCCCGTCGCCGCCGCTGGTCCTCCCCCTCGGACCAACGGCGGCGATTTTTTTCTGGAAGGGGTTGATAGGGCAGAGGGGCAAAGTGGCAGAGGGTCGAGCCGTTGGCGGCGTGGCGGGGACCCGCTCGAACCATCCGACTCGAGCCGGCACGCTTCCGTCGACATAACCGCTACACCTTCACATCGCGTTGCGTCGCATGGGGACTTTCCCCCGTGGCACTCTCAAGCCGCGCGCAGAGAGAAGTCGATCTCACCGTAAAGCGCGCCGGACCCTGGGTGCCAACGCAATCGATTCCGTCCTTCGCGAGATGTTGGCTCCGGCACCCCGGCTGCTCAAAGCCGCAGCCCCGGTGCAGCCCATGTTTCCAGCAGACGCATCGCTTCGAAGTGCCATCAGCACGCTGACTCAGGCGGACCATGCCAGGCATTACGACCAGTACGGGGTTGTTCAGCGGGATCAACACGTCTGAAATCGTGAATCAGCTCATCTCGCTGCAGCGCGCGCCGGCCGCCAAGATGGAGGTCCAGGCGACGACGCTGCAGACGCGGCAGGCGGCGCTGAAGACGATCCAGGCCTCGCTCGTCAATCTCCTCTCGAGCGTCAAGACGCTCAACACGGGAGCGACCTTCTCCACCTTCAGCGTCAATAACTCCGATTCGAACCAGCTGAAGGTGGTCGCCCCCAGCTCGGCCGCCCTCGGCGATTATCAGTTCCGCACCGTCCAGACCGCCCGCACCGCCGAAGTCGCCTCGCAGGGAATCGCCAACGCCGACACGCAGACCTTCGGAGCCGGAACGATCGTCTTCGCTACCGGCGGCGGACTCGACGCGCAGACGTCCCTCTCGGCGCTGAACGACGGCAACGGCATTCGGCGCGGGTCGATCAAGATCACCGACAGGGCGGGAAACTCGGCCACGATCGATCTGACGAATGCTTACTCGGTTGAAGACGTTCTCGACGCCATCAATGCCAACACGTCGATTTCAGTTCGCGCACGGAGCGACGGGGGCCGCCTTGCTCTGGACGACATGACCGGCAGCACGGCCTCGAACCTGATCGTCGCCGAGGTGAATGGCGGTCACGCGGCGGCGGATCTGGGGCTGGCGGGGAACGTTCCGGCCAGCCAGATCGAGGGAAGCAGCGTCTTCCAGGTGACGAGCGATTTCTCGCTCGACCAGATCAACGACGGCAACCGGATGCGGCTGGTCACGGGGAACGATCTGAAGATCACGCTGAGCGACAGCACCGAGCTGGTCATCGACCTCCAGGGGTCGAAGACCGTCGGCGATGTCCTTGGCAAGATCAATGACGCCACGGGAAACGGCGGCAAGCTGGTCGCCTCGCTGAGCAGCGACGGCCGCATCGAACTGACCGACACGACGGGGGGAAGTTCCTCGACATTCACCGTCGAGAATGCGAACGGAGCGTCGGTCGTGGAGACCCTCGGTCTCAACCGCATCGCCAGCGGCGGAGTGCTCACCGGCCGCAAGCTGTCGGCCGGCATCAACTCGGTGCTGCTTGACAATCTGAAGGGCGGGAAGGGGATCACGACTCTCGGCGACATCACCGTCACCGACCGCGCCGGTCGCTCTGCGACGCTCGATCTGTCGAACGCCGAAACGCTCGACGACGTCCTGAATGCCATCAACACGGCCCGCACGGCAGGTGACGAGAAGCTCAGCCTGACCGCCGGCCTGAACGCCGCCGGAACCGGAATCGAGATCAAGGACACGAGCGGCTTGACCGCCAGCAACCTCGTCATCGCGGACGTGGGCGGAGCGAGCGTGGCGGCCGATCTCGGCATCACCGCGAATGCCGCGAGCAACTCGGTCAACTCGGGCAACCTGCGGTTGCGATACGTGAATGAAGCGACCGAGCTGTCGACCTACGCCCCAGGGGGCAAAGCGGTCGGGATCGGAACGTTCCGCATCACCGATTCGTCGGGGGCATCATCGGTTGTCACCGTCGGCAGCTCGATGACGAATCTCGGCGACGTGATCGATGCGATCAACAACACGGCCGGGATCAATGTGACGGCCAGCCTCAATGAAACCGGAGACGGGATCGCGATCACCGATGATGCAGGGGGAGCGAGCGCCCTGAAAATCGTCGACGTGGCCGGGAAGGCGGGAACGAACCTGCGGCTGGTCGGCGACGGAACGCTCAACGGACAAGGGAAGTCGGAAATCAGCAGCCGCCGGGCCGCCGTGGTGAAGGTCGAATCGACCGACACGCTGAACTCGATCCTGTCGAAGGTCAACGCCTCGGGCGGAGCCG
Source organism: Planctomycetaceae bacterium (assembly GCA_020850695.1). GTDB lineage: Bacteria > Planctomycetota > Planctomycetia > Planctomycetales > Planctomycetaceae > JADZEF01. Next base: position 23,131 of record JADZEF010000121.1, read on the forward strand.
TGACGGGAACGAAGGTCAACTCCGGAAGCCCGGTGAATCCGCTCCGCCTGGTCGTGAGGTCGGGGGCTTCGGGACGCGCCGGCCGGTTGTTCGTGGAAGAGCAGGGGGTCAGCCTTGGATTCACCACGCGGGTCGAAGGCCGCGACGCCGTCCTGCAGTCGGGGGCCGACGCCGATTCCGCGTACTACATCGCCAGCAGCACGAACACCTTCAACGGCGTGAACGGCAACCTCAACGTCACGGCCGTCGCCGCAAGCAACACGGTGGCCAACGTCGGCGTCACGCGGAACGACGCGCCGATCACCACGGCCGTCCAGGCCTTCGTCACGAACTACAATTCGTGGGTGACCTCGCACGCCACCACGACCAAATTCGACACCGCCACGAACAAGGGCGGGACACTCCAGGGGAACACTTTCATCCTGCGGGTGAAGACGCGGATGGACTCGCTGGTGAGCGCCCGCTACGCCCCCAGCACGTCGACCGTCCGCACTCTTCAGGACCTCGGCATCAGCGTCGACGCCGCGGGCAAGCTGGCGCTCGACAACGACCGTCTGACGGCCGCTCTGTCGAGCAATCCGCAGGCCGTCACCGACTTCTTCCGCACCGCCGCGACCGGCTTCGGCGCCTCGCTGCAGACCGCGCTCGAAGGCTACACCGACACGACGACCGGAGCCTTTAAGACGGAAGACGACACGTTGCAGAGGCAGGTCGATTCGCTGGCGGACCGCGTGAACGCGATCGACGAGATGCTCGTCGGAAAGCGGGACCGGCTGCTCCGCCAGTTCCGGGCGATGGAAGACACGCTGGCGTCTCTGACCACGGCGCAGACGCAGATCTCGCAGATCAAGTTCGTCGGACGGGACGGCAGCACGGGTTGATCGCCGCGAAAGAAAAGATCGTCCGGCGCGTGGGGCGTGACGATTATCAGGGTACGGCAAGGTGACGCAGGGATCGCGCTCTCCACTCGAGGAACAGGAATGGCCGTCGACAATTATCTGAAGAACGCCGTGATGACGGCGTCCCCGTACGATCTGCACCTGATGGTCGTCGACGGCGCCGTCCGCTATGCCAAGTTCGCGATGAAGTCGCTGGAGGGCCGCGACTTCGAGAAGGCCCACCTCGCCCTGGCGAAGTCCCGCGAATTCGTCACCGAGTTGATCTCGGGACTGAAGGAAGACCGCCAGCCCGAGCTGGTGCAGTTGCTGAAGGCTCGCTTCCAGATTGCCTGGAAGGCCCTCGTGCAGGCCGATTTCGACCACAAGCCGGAGAACGTCGGGACTGCGCTGACGATCCTCGAATCGCACCGCGAGACGTGGCGCGAGCTGGGAGCGATGCTGAAGTCGGCGACCGAAACGGGACAGGCAGCCAACTCGATGGCCCCCCCCGATGAACCGCCCGCCGCCAACACTCTAAAGAAGGGACCGCACTGGACCCAGAGTTCGGCCCCGGTGCGGGTCTTCAAGACGGTGTGACCCCTGAACGGGGTCACAGGCGAAGAGGACAACCGCGCCGCACGCGGTTGTTCGTCTCGGCATGAGTCCTTACGATCGGCGCGATCACTCGCATTCCCGATACCGAAGGACCTCTCCATGATGCTGCGCGCTCCTGCGTCCCTGTTGACCCTCGCCCTGGCCGGCCTCGCTTTCCTTGCACCGGCGCGGGGCGATGAACCGACGCCCATCACGCCGAAAGACGGCCCGATCGTGCTGTTCAACGGCAAGAACCTCGACGGACTCTACACCTTCATCAAGGACACGAAGTACGAAGACCCGCGGAAGGTCTTCACCGTGAAGGATGGCCTCCTGCACATTTCCGGCGACGGCTTCGGGGCGGCGACGACGAAGCAGGCCTACCGCGACTACCATCTCGTCATTGAGTTCAAGTGGGGCGAGCGGACCTGGCACGAACGGGAGAAGAAGGCCCGCGACTCGGGGGTGCTGGTACACGCCACCGGGCCGGACGGCGGGTATAGCGGCATCTGGATGAACTCGATCGAGGCCCAGATCATCGAAGGAGGGGTCGGCGACATCCTGGCCGTCCGCGGCGCCGGGACGGATGGCAAGCCGCTCCCGATCTCGGTGACCGCCGAAGTGGAGATGCGAGGCAAAGCCACCGTCTGGAAGGCCGGCGGCATGAAGAAGACCATTCAGGGAGGCCGCATCGACTGGTACGGCCGCGACCCCAAGTGGACCGACACTCTCGGCTTCCGCGGCAAAGAGGACGTCGAGAGCCCATTCGGCCAGTGGACGCGAATGGACGTCGTCTGCGACAAGGACCGCGTGACGATCTTCGTCAACGGCGTGAAGGTCAACGAAGCCTTCGACGTGATTCCCTCGGCGGGGAAGATTCAGGTTCAGACGGAACTGGCGGAAATGTACGTCCGCCGCCTGGAACTCTGGCCGCTGGGCAAGGCGCCGAAGTTCGATGCGGCGACCCTCAATCCCGCGAAGTAGCGCTCGTCGGCAACGATCGGACGGAAGATCCGATGCAGAAGGGCCACGGAAACGACGGAGCCGACGGAGGTCACGGAACGAAACATCCCACGCCGGGTGTTCCTTCTGTCTCACTCCGTCTCATCCGTCGTTTCCGTGGCCCTGTATTTTTCCTCGCGGCCTGCTCGTCGAAGTCAGTTCGTCTTCGCCTTGTTCGGCCGGCTCCACAGGACGCGGGCGGCGAACGTGCTCCCGTTCGCTCCCTTTTCGTGGGCCTTGCCGCCGGTCATGAACTCCGAGTCGGTGACCCATGACTCACCTTCGGTGACGGTCGCAGCGCCGAAGTTTCCGAGCATCACGCCGCGCTCGGGCATCAGCGGCTTTTCGGTCTTGCGAAGGACGACGAGCTTCTCGGGATCGACCCGGGCCATGAACAGCGGGGCGCGGTTGCGGGCGATGTGGTCGTTGTTCGCTCCGCGCCGCGTGTAAGCGAGGAACAGCCCGTCGGTGTGGGTCACCCAGTGCTGCTGAGTGTTGTAGCTGCCGAGGTCCGTCCCGTCATCGAACGTCCACTCCTTCATCGGCCCGTACTTCAGTCCATCGTTGCTGACCGCCACGTACCCCTTCAGATCGTTCCGAATCGTCAGGTAATACTTCCCCTGGAACCGGGTCAGCGAGGGTTCGCAAAGGCCGCGCACGACATTCAAGTGCAGCTCGTCGCCGTGCTTCTGGTATGACAGGGTCTTGCCGTCGAACCCGCACTGCAGCACCGTCACGGAATACGGCCCATTGGGATTCGTCCCCTGGTAGTAGACGGGGAGCAGGATCGTTCCGTCCGGCTGAACCAGCCATTGCACGCACCCCGGCGCCAGCTGATAGAACTGCTTCTCGTCCCCCAGAGGCATGTCGAGCTCGCGCCAGGCGGTCCAGACGTCCGTGGCCGGATCGTATGTCGCATACGACACATCGTACGACCGGGGCTTGTCGTTCAACTGGGCCCCCTTCGGCGAGTACCGCACCTTCACTCCGATCGCCAGGACCCGCTTCGACCCGGCATGCCATCCCGGGGTGACGTCGGCCACCGAGACCGTCGCCTCACCATCTTTTCGCCAGTCGAGTTCCTTCGGCAGGACGGGATCGGTCCAGGTCTTCCCCAGGTCGGTCGACTTCATGAAGTAGAGGCCCGAGTAGTAGTCGTCGGCGACGAGGTGCTTTTGGAGCGTCAGGACGACGAGCGGATGACCGTCCTTGCCAAGGCCCGGAACGGAGGCGACGCGGGGATGGAACCAGCAGAAGCCGGGATCCAGCTCCTGCTTGACGACCTCAAGCTTGACCTGAAAGTCCACCGGCTCCGCCGCCTTGGCCACCCCCGAAACGACGAGGCACAAACCGAAAATCGCCGTGGCGACGGACGAACATTTCCAGGCGGCAACGGACCGAGCAGCCGTGCGATTGATGGGCATGGAATCAATCTCCAACGGAGGGGCAGAAAGGGTCGTCCGGCAGTGGAACGAGCAAGTCAACGGACTCGAGTGATCGTGTCCGAACATGCTACTCCTCCACTCGTTCACAGGGCAGTCTTTCCGGACTGTTGAAGGCCGGTCGGCCACCCTGATCGAGCAGCAACCAGGAGTCGTTTCCTGCCTCACCCGAAGCGCCTGTTTTCGCACAGCGTGACGTGCAGTTTGAAACACTGGAGCGCACGGCAATTCCCTGAATTCCTGCGGGTGGACCGCGGGCCAGCGCAAAATGCCTCGACGTCCGGATTTCGTCACTCGACGGCATGGCCGTTGCATGAGGCGTGGCGGCGGCCCCGTGAAGGGAACGATTCTCTTGCCGCCTTGAGAATTTGCTACTGGAGTTTCCCGATGGACCTGCTGACCCAATTTGAAGAGCCGATGAACACGGAACGAGACGTCCTGCCTTCGCGTGATGGATATGCCGCATCGGCTTCTGTGGTCAGCGAGGAAAACCGCCCGCGCCGTTGCTCGCCCCGGCACGAGCCGACTCCGGATGAAATCGAGCGGGCCTGCTCCGAAATTCAAAAAGAGTGGTCCGACAAGGAGCGCCGAAAGCGTTCGGGCCTGACGAAGACTTTCTGGCTCGGAAAGGCGAGCCGGGCGTCGCGCGTCTGGATGTGATGCGGCCAGGACAACCGACAGGGACGGATCTCGCCGCCCGGGGCGTCAGATAGAACGCGCAACGTTAATCGGAACGCGGTCGACGCGAGTCGGTGGCGGGCCGTTCTCTGGGCCGCCGACACGGCGATTTCGCGTTTCGCGGTTTCCGCCGCTCACAGATCAGGGGAGAGAGTCATGCGAGCCGCCGGTCTCCTGACGACAGCCATCATGTCGGCTGTGCTGCTCGGCGCGGGTTCCAGCGTTCCGCCCGAAGGGCTCGCGCCTCCCGCCCCCGGTGGCCCCGAGGTCCTCCGAGGAGAGCCGGCTCTGCCGTCCGATGACGCCGACCCGGCGAGGCGCAAGGTGAGTGGCGAAATCGCGTCACTGCAGCAGAACGTCCTGATCGTCAAAGTCCAGCACGGGATGCTGCGGTCGTTCAAGACCAGCAGCGCTACGACCGTGACGCTGGACGGCAAAGCATCAACGCTGGGGGCATTGAAGTCAGGAGATCAGGTGGAGGCGGTCATTGGTGAGATGGACGTGACGACCCGAATCACGGCCACGCGGCCAAAGAAGTGAGCCGTTGCGATGCCGGCATGGCGACTGGCCTCGCCGCATCCTCCACCGCCCGTCGCTCACTCGGACTGCTGGCCCCCCGCCGGCTGAACGTCGGCCGACATCACGGCCAACCGTTGCCCCAGCTGGGCCTTGGGCGTCATTCCGACCACCCGGTCCACCACTTCCCCATTGCGGAAGTACAGGAACGCCGGGATGTTCGTGATCTGGTAGCGGTGCGCAATCTCCTTGCACGCATCGATGTCCATCTTGGCGACGACGGCTCGCCCCTCGAATTCGTTCGCCAGCGAGTCGACCGCCGGGCCCATCTTCTTGCACGGACCGCACCAGGGCGCCCAGCAGTCGACCAGGACGGGCACGGGACTGTTCAGAACGACCGCCTCGAAATTCTGTGACGTGATCTCGACCGGTCCGCTCGCAGAAATCTCCGACGACAGCGAAACGGGAGCGACGTAATTCGGCGGCTGGGAGGGGGACCGCGGTGCGGGGGCCTTCGCCGTCGACCAATCGCCCCCCGCACGGTAGGAATTCGCGGCGGCGCCTCGGCCGGACGACTGCTCGCCCCCCCGGGAATAATCGCTCGCCGCCAGTTGAGCCCGACCTGCTTTTTCGTTCGACCGCCGGTCCGCGAACGTGCGCCCGCGTCCCGCCGCGCAACCGGCCGCTGCCGCTGCTAGCAGCAACACTGTCGCCCAGCAAACGAGGGAACGGACCATCCGTGGCATCCCGGAGAGAGGGAGTTTCGAGAATGATTCAAGAGAGGATTCAAAGGGTCGAGAAGAGGACCGCCATATATCGCAATCCGCGAAACGCGACAAGTTCAGTCCCGGCCTCGTCGCCTCGTCCGCCTCGTCGGAAGCGTGGAATCGTTCAGCTGTCCGGAAATCGGCGATTCCGCATTCGGACAAGATCGCGTGAACTCCCCCGAGGGACCGACTGTCGGTAACATCTGAGATCGGAGAGAATGTCTTCGCAGTGACTGGTTCCGACAGAAAATCATCGACTCCAAGACCGTCCCGGCTTCCTCAAGCCCCGCTTCGTAAGCACCCGTAGCTCAGATGGATAGAGCAGCGGTTTCCTAAACCGCAGGTCGCAGGTTCGAATCCCGCCGGGTGCATTCCCCATAACTGTCCAACTGTCAGAATTGCCAGTTGACGCCCATCGTGATCCCGTGCAGGAAGGCCCCGCCGTCCGAGTCGGTTCGCGTGCTGGTGAAGGCTCCGTTCGTCTGCCGGACCTGGTCCGCCGCCAAGGCGACCCCTTCCAGCCACAGGAGCCGATAGCCGGCCGTCCACGACAGATTCTCGGTCAGCCGGCCGTTGAAGCTCAGCCCCAACTCTCCCACGAACGCCACGCCGCCGTCGGTGTCGCCCGTGCGGCTCGCCGCAGGGCCGCCAATGTACTGCGTCGCAGCGGAAGAGTCCGCATGGTTGTAGTAGACGCCGGCGGCTCCGAACCCGTTCAACGCCAGGCCGTCGACTTCGAACAGCGCCACATTTGCCGTCCCTTGCAGACCGAACAGGTCGTTCTTGGTCACGAACTGATTGAAGCCTTGCGGGACGACGGCGGCGGCGAAGACATCATCCCGCAACCGCTCGTTGAATTCGACGTAGCGGAAGCCGCCCCCCAGCCGCAGATATTCGGCCGCATTCTGCTGAAGGCCGATTTCCGCGGACTGCAGAGAGGACTGATACCGCAGCACGTCGACCGGCCCCGTCGGCGTGACGGGATTGGTCGCGAGGCCGCCCCCCGCCGGAACCGCGATCGTCCTCTGGTCGGTGCGCGAGTCGAGCCACAGGTAGCGGCCTGCAATCCGGATGTCCTCATCCCACAGCGCCCACAGCGAGGCTTCCACCCCGGCATGCTGGCCGAGATCGAATTCCCGTCCGTCGAGCAGCGTGGTCCCCGCCCCATCCACAAGAATGGGCGAACGTCCGACATACTCGCGGCGGAGGAACAGCCAGTTCACTTCGCCCCCGCAGATCGGCGTGTCTTCGCAGTAATCCGTCGTGAAGGTTCCGCCGCCGGGATGGCAGGGACTCGCTTCGCATTCTCCGGGACACGCCCCGCACGACGCCCCACACGACGTGCCGCATGACGCCCCGCACGACAGCTGCTGGCATCCGAACGGAGCAGCCATCCGCGGAGCGCAGCAGGAGGGGCTGCCGGCCGGCTGACACGCCGGAGCACACGCAACGGAAACGCCGGCTGGAACACAAGTGGTCGGAGCGCACAGCGGACCGCAATGCCTGACCGGCGCACACGCGGCCGGTCCGCGATCGGCCGGTGTCGACGCGACGTAATCATGCGCCGGAGGCGCTGCCGAGGTTGGTGCGGGGGCCGGTGGGACCAGAGCAGGAGCGGCCGTGACTGACGGCGACGCTCCCTGGACCGGGGCCGGTGCGAAAGCAGCCTGCGCAGGTTTACGCGTTGAGGGACTGCGCCGAGTCGACCGTGGCCCCGCGGGCGAAGCACCTGTCGGCGGAGGCGGCGCCGGACGCGCCACATCCCCAGTGTCATTCACGGGAGCCGCTGCGGCGAGAGCTTGACCCGGACCGGTCGACTGCTGAGCTTTCACAGTGGACGGAACGAGCAGTCCCTGCGTCGCGATCAGACAGGCGGCGAGCCAGATCCGTTCAGTGCGCAGCTTCGTCATATCGGCGGCCTCCCTCGGCTCAGACTCCAATGGCATTCCCTCGATCGAATCGTCCCGTCGTAGCGCGCGAATTGAGTCTGCGGACGTCAGGCACAATCGATTTTCTCGATTCCCAAGGCATTCGCGGCAGGCCTTGTGCAGGTTCTCCAGCCTTCGTCACGCGACTTGTCCAGCACCAAACCGACCGAAGTCATGGTCGCGCCAGCCGCTGCGACGCCTCACGACCGATGCGATCGGAACGATGTCGATCATTCGTGTCCGATCCGTTGAAAACGATTCAAGTCCCGACGTCCCGAGGCTCTCGGATATCCGCGCGCGAATGACTTTGCGGAACCGGCGCGGTACGCTCGTCCCGCCTCGACAAATCACCGCCGACTCTTCTCCGCCGCACCGGCGAGACCTGCCCGCGCCTTCGTTCTTCCCCCACTCAGGACCTCTGCGATGCACCTCTACGAATCCACCTGGAAGAAGGTCGACTCCCTCTCCCGCGACACGCCGATCCTCATTCCGATCGCCGCCCTCGAGCAGCACGGCCATCACATGCCGGTCTTCACCGACAGCCTGCTCCTCGGCGAAGTCATCCGCCGCGCCCAGGAGAAGCTCGCCGGCCGCGTTCTCTTCACGCCGCTGATGTGGCTGGGCAATTCCGAGCACCACCTCGATTTCCCCGGCACAATGACCGCCAACCCGCGGCTCTATCTCGATCTCCTCAAGGACATGGTCGAGAACTTCCTGTTCCACGGCTTCCGCCGCATCGTCCTCGTCAACGGGCACGGCGGAAACATCGTCCCGTCGCAGCAGGCCCTATTCGAAGTGCGTCAGAAGTACCGCGACCGCAACGACCTGCTCCTCGTCGCGTCGACCTACTGGCTCCTCGGCGGCAAGCCTCACGAGGTCAACAAGGACATTCAGCAGCAACAGGTCGGCCATGCCTGTGAGCTCGAAACCTCGATGATGCTCCGTATCCGCCCCGACCTCGTCGTCGGAGACGTCAAGAAGCTCGAGACGATCCCGTTCGGCTCGGGTCCGGCTCCCGCCTACCGCGCCTGGATCACGAAGGATCGTTCCGAGATCGGCCACATCGGCAGCCCGCAGTTCGCGACGGCCGAGAAGGGTGAAACGTGCTTCCAGGTCTTCTCGAACGACGTCGTCTCGCTGATGGAGCGGATCATCGCCTGGGACGGCAAGACCTGGGATATGTGATTCGTGGGAGAGGCTTCCAGCCAGAGTGGCACGACATTCCATGTCGTGAATTCGCGTCGATTGATCGAGAACCATCCCAAAGCAGAGCGGCTCCCACGAAGCCCATTCATGGGAGCCGTTGAGTTTTGAATAGTTGAAGACGCGCCGCACTGGTCACGAGACGGAGTCTCGTGCAAATTGTGGCACGACATTCCATGTCGTGAACCCGCGTGGATTGATCGAGAACCATCCCAAAGCAAAGCGGCTCCCGTGATGCGATCCATGGGAGCCGTTGAGCTTTGGATAAGTCGCCAAAGCGCGACACGGGTTCACGAGACGGAGTCTCGTGCCACAATTAAATCCGCACGCGGGCCCAATGGATACTCATCCGTTGCGGCGTGCCAGCGTAGTACGACACGAGGACATGGTCGTCATCCAGTCCGATGATCGCCGGATGGCCGAAGCTCCATTTGCCCATGTCTTCCCAGTACTGGGCGAAGTCGACGTTCTCCTTCCCCTGTGACACCGCATCCTTCACCTGATGCGTGTAGACAATCAGCTTTTCCGCTTCGGGCCACGTCGCTCCGCCGTCGCGCGATTGCCACAGGGTCATCGTCCCCGGATGGTCGCGATCGACAACGAACCCGAAGATCCGTCCGTCGCGGGCGACGTATGGTGCAGCGATCTGGCCGGGGATGGTTGTTTCCACCGGCTGCATGTCGGCGTGCGTCCCCCGCAAACGCGACTTCAGAAAGTGGACCTTGAGATCGTGCTTGTCCTTGCGGTGATGGGTCCAGAAGAGAGCGACGTATTCGTCGTTCCCCGCCCCCTCGACCTGCGGGGGAACGGCGACAACCCGCTGGTCCCAGTAGTAGACGGCGTCCTGCGGATCCTGGCCGACGCAATAGGGGACATCGAACGTGTGCCCGCCGTCATGGGTGCAGAGGAGCCACGCGCCGTGCCGAGCGGGCGAAGGGTCGTCGAATTCTTTGAAGCTCTCGAAGGCGAGGCCGAGCGTCCCATTCGGCAGGACCAGCCACGGGCCGGTGAGGGCGACGCCCGTCAGCCCCGGCGTCTGGATCGGTTGCCATGGCCCCCACGTCACGCCGTGATCTTCCGAGACCGCCATCAACAACTTCGAGTGAAGAATACCCTCGGTGACCGGATCGAACAGCGGCTTCGCGGGGTCCGAGCGGTCGAACCACGTCGTCACCAGCAGCAGCCGTCCGGGGCTCACCTCGGCCAGTTCAGCACCGGCCAGCGATCCGGGAACGCCGTCAAGCACGGAGTCGAACTTGAAGGGGATCTCACTCCAGGTTTCTCCGCCGTCGGTTGAGCGGCTGAAGCGGATCGTCCCCTTGGGACAGTGCTTCATCGAGCCAACCGTGTACCCGCACAGGATGTCGCCCGACTGCAGGCGGCAGAGTCCGTCGAAAAACGCGATCCGTTCGCTATCGATCCTGGCGGCGGCGTCCGAGACCACGCCGCGCGCTTCGATTTCCAGGGGCATGCGAGTCCTCTTCGTCAAAGGGAGTGGCAATCTCAGGTGTCCAGCATCCTACCGCGGTTCGCGAAACCGGGAAGTGTGCCGCGGTCGACACTGGCAGCAGGGGTCGCGAAGTCGGACAATGAAATGAACTCGTCGAATGCATTGCGCTGAATTCATGGCACCCATGTCCAAACCGACGTCCGATCCCAACGAACCGGTCCGCCTGTCGAAACTGATGGCACAGCGCGGGCTCTGCTCGCGGCGCGAGGCCGATGCCTGGATCGAACGCGGCCTTGTCCTCGTCGACGGCGTCCCCGTCACACAGCTGGGTACGAAGATCCGTCCAAACCAAGTCATCACGCTGACGAACGCCGCGCGGCACCAACAGCAGCAGCTGGCAACCATTCTGCTCAACAAGCCGGTCGGATACGTCTCGGGACAGCCTGAGAAGAACTACGTTCCGGCCGTCACGCTGATCAACGCCGAGAGCCAGGTCCTCGGGCAGGATGGCCGGCGGTTCGATCCGCGCGACCTCCGCGGCCTGGCTCCCGCGGGGCGTCTCGACATCGACTCGCGCGGGCTACTCATCTTCACGCAGGACGGCCGCATCGCGAAGCGGCTGACGTCGGCCGAGGGGGAGATCGAGAAGGAATACCTCGTGTCGATTGAAGGGGAGCCGGGCATCGATGAGATGCGGCGGCTTCGCCATGGTATTGTGCTCGACGATCGCCCGCTCCGCCCGTGTCAGGTCGAACCGGCCGGCGTGGGCCGGTTGCGGTTCACACTGCGCGAAGGTCGCCACCGGCAGATCCGCAGGATGTGCGAGGACGTCGGCCTGAAGGTTCGCAGCCTCCTGCGGACGCGCATCGGCCGCATCCGCATGTACGACCTGCCCGAGGGGGGTTGGCGCTTCCTGCAACCCGACGAACAGTTCTAGTCTTCGGCGGAAGCTCGACCTGCATGTGGCACGGGCACTCATGCCCGTGAGTGAGGCGAATGTCGGACGTTTCGCACGGGCATGAGTGCCCGTGCTACCAATGCCTCGGCCTTCCGACTTCGATTACTCCGCGTCCGCGTTGATGTCGATGACGGGATCCATCACCGAGACCATCTCGCCCGCGTGGTAACTGGAACGCACGAACGGAGCGCTCGCGACCATGCGGAAGCCCATCGACTTCGCGAGGTTGCCGACCTGTTCGAACTCTTCAGGCGGCACAAACCGCTCGACGGGCAGGTGCGCCGGTGTCGGCTGAAGGTACTGACCCATCGTCAGCATGTCGCAGCCCACCTTCCGCAGGTCGGCGCACACTTCCAGCACTTCGTCCATCGTCTCGCCCAGCCCCAGCATCAGGCCGCTCTTCGTCGGCATGTCGGGGGCCTTCTGCTTCACGCGGTCCAAGAGATTGAGCGTCCGCTGGTACTCGGCGTTGCGACGCACGCGGTGATACAGCCGCGGCACGGTCTCGGTGTTGTGGTTGAAGACGTCGGGCCGCGATTCGATCACCCGGTCGATCGCTGCGTTGTTTCCCATGAAGTCGGGCGTGAGCACTTCGACGTCGGCCCCCGTCCGCTCGCGGACCGCAATCACGCACCTGTAGAAGTGATCGGCCCCGCCGTCGGCGAGATCATCGCGGGTCACCGAAGTGATGACGACGTACTTCAGTCCCAGGCGGGCGGCCGCTTCGGCGACGCGGGCCGGTTCGTCCGCCTGCAGCTTCTCGGTCTTTCCCTTCGGCACCGCGCAGCACCCGCACGGACGGGTGCAGACGTTTCCGAGGATCATGAACGTGGCTGTCCGCTGCGACCAGCACTCGGTCCGGTTGGGGCACTTCGCGCTTTCGCACACCGTCTCGAGCTTCAGGTCTTCGATGACGCCGCTGGTGAAGGCCATCCCCGCCTGGGGAAGGGGCCGCTTCAGCCACGGCGGAAGACGACGCTTCGGCGAGACGGACAGGCTGGGAGCCTGTCCCACGATCGGAAGGCTCGATGCCGGGACGTCGGGGAGAATCTCAAGCATGAAGAGGAACTCGAATGCGGGTGCGTCGGAGCGACGGATGCCCCGTGTAAAGGTGCTGTTGTTCGTAACCCAGAAGCTCGGCGAAATGTCGGATGACGGCCGAGCGGACGGTATGCATCAGTGTGCCGGAATGCCGCTCGGCGGCAAGCGATGTGATCCGTTCGCCCGCCGGAGCCTTGGCGATGCGGACGAAATCGAGGTCGGGCGCCACGTTCAGGAATGCCCCATGCTCGGACACCCCCGACCGCACGCTCAGGCCGATCTCCGCCAGTTTCCCCGTCCGGCACCAGAGTCCGGCGTACTCCGGTCGATGGAATGCGGGGAGCTTGAGGTCGTCGCAGGTGCGGACGATCGTCTCTTCAAGCCGCGTTCTCAAGTCGACCGGCGAGAGCTTCAGCCGCTCGAAGGGAACGATGGGGTAGACCGCCAGTTGGCCCGGAACATGGACGACGACACCACCGCCTCGGCCGATCCACCGCACGGGGATCTGCCGGGCGATCAGTTCGCCGGGTTCGAGCGAGAGGTCGCCAGGGGCTCCCTCGCGGCCGATCGTCACGATCGGGGGATGCTCGCAGAGGATGAGGGCGCCGCGGGTGTCCGACCGATCCCGCAACTCGTCCGCCAGGCGCTGCTGGAGGTGCAGGGCGGCGTCGAAGTCGACCGTTCCGAGCAGATAGACCTCAAGCGATGCGGATTCCCGCAACACACCGGTCGGATTGCTCGCAGAACGATTCATTCGACTCTCGACGCGGCTCACGCCGCGAGACGAAAACCAGGAGCGGGGTTCGTTTCGGCATGGCCGGCGCGATCCTGGCAGGGACTGTGGATTGTGCGATCGGAAAGCCGCCGGAAAGGGCGTTCAGGCTTTTCCGCCCGGCAACGAAACGTGCCGATAGAGGAAGTTTACCAGTGCCCCCGAAGGGGGACAATCAGCAGGGCTCGACCAGAGTGGCACGACATTCCATGTCGTGAATTCGTGTGGCACTCTTGAGCACCGTTCCAAAGCTTTCCGGTCCACATGGATGCGAATCATGGGAGTCGACGAGCTTGGCACATTTTTCGGCGCGCCTTGCGGATTCACGAGACGGAGTCTCGTGCCACTCTTAACGCCAGCCGGACCGGCAACCCTGCGGGAGTTCCGCAAAGCGTCCGGTCCGATCGATGAGCTTGTGCCTCACGGCGGCGACACCCGGTGTCGCCTGCGACTGTCAGCCGAATTCCGGCCGGCGGCGCTTCAGCTGGTCCTTCAGGCGGGCCACGATGCTCGAGTGCATCTGGCTCACGCGCGATTCCGACAGCCCGAGCGTGCTGCCGATTTCCTTCATCGTCAGTTCCTCGTAGTAATAGAGGATGATGATGAGCCGCTCGTTGCGGTTGAGGCCTTTCGTCACCAGCCGCATCAGGTCCTTCTTCTGGATCCCGTGCGTCGGGTCTTCGCCCTTGCTGTCCTCGATGATGTCGATCTCGCGGACGTCCTTGTAGCTGTCCGTCTCGTACCACTTCTTGTTGAGGCTGATGAGATTCACCGCACTGGCTTCCGCCTTGTGCTTCTCATACTCCTCCATCGAGACGCCCAGCTTGCGGGCGAGTTCGACGTCGGTCGGCGGACGGCCGACTTCGGCCTCGACTTCCTTGCGGGCATGTTCCAGCTTGCTGGCCTTGCTGCGAACCAGACGCGGGACCCAGTCCATCGTCCGGAGTTCGTCCAGCATGGCTCCGCGGATACGCGGCACGCAGTACGTCTCGAACTTCACCCCGCGTTCCATGTCGAACGCTTCGATGGCGTCCATCAGGCCGAACACGCCGGCGCTGATGAGATCGTTGAGATCGACTCCATCCGGCAGCTTCTGCCAGACGCGCTCGGCGTTGAACCGCACCAGCGGGAGATAGCGCTCGATCAGGGCGTTGCGGAGCTTCTGGTCGTCCTGGTCCTTCTTGAAGGCCTTCCAGACTTCCGTGACGTCTTCGGCGAGCTTTGTCGTCATGCAACCCTCCGTGGTGATCTATTGCGTCCGGCCCGCATTCCGCCGGCCGGCGACGTCGACTGGTGTTGTTGATAAGGGAATTAGCGAATCGAACAGGGCAGGGGTAGATCAGAACTAGTGCGTTTGAGCGTCCGCCTCGACTTCCGCGGCCAGATACCTTTTGAATTCCGTCTGAGCCCCTTCCTCCGCAATCCGTTTTCCGAGCTCACCCACCAGGTAGCCCAGAACATAGAACGCGGCGGCGGCCTTCAGACCGGAGATCACCGTGCCTTCGAAGTCGCCGAAGGCGAGCAGGCCTTGAGCACCCGCTGCGGCAAAGGCGAGAAGGGCGAGTCGTGAAGCGACCTGGTGTGCCACGTTCGAGCTTCCGTGCGTCGTGCGGCGGAGATGAGAGCGTCACCACCGCGCACTCGGGCGATAGTTTGGGCTGAAAAGTCTATCGTCATTTGCGGGTCGAAACTCCAGAAAATCCGTTTCGGAAGATGAAGTCGCCGTAACCGGAAAAGGTTAACAATGTCGTGATCTGTGACCTTGGCGATGCACCCACGAGCTAGCACCCAGGGTGCGGCTTTGAGCACCCTGGGTGCCGAAGCAGAGGATGCTCGATGCCACGGTCGTTAGTCATCTCAAGTCGTCTGTACGCCAACGGCGTTATACGCAATAGCCCAGGGTCGCGAGGCTCGGCGAGCGCACCCTGGGATGGGCGCCGATGGATTCGCGAACCCCAACGGGGTTCTACATTCGGTGTTCGATGGAAGCGGATTGTGGAACCCCTTCGGGGTACCGGGACATTGTCCGCGGCGACCCAGGCTGCGCTCACTTTCGTTCGCGACCCTGGGCTACTGCGTACAACGCCTTCGGCGTAAAGAGGCTCTTTGGCGGGAGCTGGTCTGAAAGTCGGGAAGGGATGTGATCGAGTGAGCGGTGTGATCCGGCACCCAGGCTGCTCAGAGCCGCAGCCTGGGTGCTGAGTTCGGCAGGACGTCAGGCCGCTTTGCCGGAGAGGCGCGACCAGACGCGGGGGAAGAAGGATTCGCAGGCAGGAGAGGGAGAGGCGTGGTGCCGCAGCCGGCGGGCCAGTCGCTGGACTGCCGTTGCAGCGGGAGAGGCAGGAGAGTGGACGACGAACGGAACCCGTGCACGCACCGCCTGCGGGACGGCCGCATCTCGCGGGATCGAACCCGCGGCTGTGACTGTCCGGTGCAGGAATGCGCGGGCGGTCTTCTGAACGCCTTCGAGAATGGCGGCTGCCTGTTCGGCGGTTTCCGCCTGGTTGACGAGGATTTCGAGTTCGGTGCCCGGAAGGGACGAGAGAGACTTGATCGTCGCGTAGGCGTCGGCGAGGGCCGTCGGTTCCGGAGTCGTGACGACCAGCACCGTCTCGGCCGCCGCGAGGAACTCGCGGATCGAGCGATGGATGCCGGCGCCGGTGTCGATGATCAGGAAGTCGTGGCTCAGTTCGAGCGATTCGAGTTGTTCGACGAGGTCGCGCTGGGCCGACAGCGGGCAATCGGCCGAATCGACGAGCCCGCTGGCTCCGGGAACCAGACGCACGTCATTCGGACCGGTCAGCAGGATCTCTTCGATCCGCCGCGCCCCGCTGACGACATGCGACAGGTTCCAGTAGCCATTCAGCCCGCACAGCAGATCGAGATTTCCGAGCCCCAGGTTGGCGTCAACAAGGCAAACCTTCGCTCCGAGCCCACCGAGCGCCACGCCCAGGTTAAGGGCGATGTTGCTCTTGCCGACTCCCCCCTTGCCGCTCGTGACGGCCAGCGTCCGGGCACGAACCGCCGGAGCGGATTCCGTCACAGCGTGACGGCGCTCCATGAGTCCGCGGAGAACGGTGGCTTGATCGGGACGGGGCATGAAGGATGGGGGGATGGAGAGACGGAGAGATGGGGGGACAGAGAATGAGACGAGTTGATGAAGGGATGTGAAAGATTAGGTGCGAAGAGGTTCCGAACCAAGATGACTATCTGATTTTCTTTACGCCGAAGGCGTTACATCAGATAGCCCAGGGTCGCGAACGAAGTGAGCGCACCCTGGGTTACGCCAATGAATCAATCTGTACCCCGAAGGGGTTCCATAATCTCCATCGCAAGTTCGCCGGTTATGGAACCCCGTTGGGGTTCTGGTTCCACTTTATTCGTCACCCAGGGTGCGCTCGCAAAGCCTCGCGACCCTGGGCTATCAGATTCAACGCCTTCGGCGTAAAGACCATCCCGTTGACTTCGATCGCTTCAGATGACTCGCTATTCAACGAGCGTCTGTTCTCTGTCACTCAACACTTCCCACTCGTCACTTATCCTTCTTCCTCTCCAAGAACCATCCGAGCCAGCGCCGCCGGACGGGCCGGTTCGATGTCGTCGGGGACATCCTGGCCGGTGGTCAGGTAGCTGATGGGGCAGTCGAGTTTTCCGGTGATCGAGAGGAGCGAACCGAGGTCGGCCGCTTCGTCGAGTTTCGTCAGAATGACCGAGTTCGGTTCGACGGCGTTGAACCGCTCGATCGTCTCTTGAATGTGCCGCACGCCGGCGGTCACGTTGAGCACGAGGTGAGCCTGGTCGACGTCGGCCGCATCCAGAAGGTCGTTGAGTTCCTGAATCTGGACGCTGTCGAGCGGACTGCGGCCGGCGGTGTCGATGAGGACGAGGTCGAGCCCCGTCAGTTCATCCAGCGCCCGCCGCATCTCGGTCGGGTTCGTGACGACCTTCATCGGGAGGTCGATAATTTCGGCATACGTCCGCAGTTGTTCGACCGCCGCAATGCGGTAGGTGTCGACGGTGACGAGTCCGACGCGGATCTTGTCGCGAAGTTTGAAGTTGGCGGCCAGCTTGGCGAGGGTCGTCGTCTTGCCAACGCCCGTGGCACCGACGAGTGCAGCGACCGTGCAGCGACCGCGAGCGGGAACGATCGTCTCCCCGCACACGAACTGCGATTCGATCATTCCCTTCAGCAGCGACTGCGCGGCGACGGGACTCGCGAGTTGCTCGGGGGACGCCTTCTGCTTCAACCGCGTGATGAGATTGCGGGCGACCGATTCTTCGACATCGCGGTCGATGAGCTGCGAGTAGATTTGGAAGAGTTCGCTCGGGACGGCCTCGCCGTTGTTGCGGACGGTGCGGCCGAGTTGTTCGAGCATCCGTTCGATGGCATCGAGGCGGTCGGCGAACTGGGCTGATTGATCGGGGGTGGACGGGACGACGCGCGGCGAACGGGTTTCGACCGGGCGGACCTGGGCGGGCGGTGTGCGAAGCGGAGGACGCGGCTCCGGGCGGGGAGCGGTGCGAGCGGTTTGCGGACGTGATTCGGGGTCGCGGCGATCGCGGGGCAGGGCAGGGCGGCTGGCGGGTTGACGAGTGGCGTTTGCGGCGAGGGCTGGCTGCTGGGCGGCTTGCGGCGTGAAGAGGAACTCGGGTCCTTCGTCTTCGGCGTCTTCGACGGCGGTTACTTGCCGATCGACCGTCCGAGTGGCGGCGGCCACGGCCTTCACTGCAGGACGAGGAGCGGCGACGCGTCGAGCCGGTTGTTCGTCCTCGAGGTCGTCTTCGCGGACGAGCGGCTTGCCGTGGAAGTGCTGCGGGAGCGGACGGCTTTCCTGATTCGTGTTGCGGGATGCGACGGGGCGGACGTTGTCGCCGAGTCCCGCAGTGATTTCGACTTCCTGGATCGGCTTGCTCCAGGGGAGCAGCCGCCGCTTGCTGACCTGCCGCGTATGCAGGATGAGGGCATCCGACCCGAGCTCGCGCCGCACCAGATCGAGAGCGGCCTGCATCGTCGGTGCTCGAAAGGTGCGTACGTCGTTCATGGGAAGTGCCGCAGGAGGAAGAATTTTGACGCAAAGGCGCAAAGGCCGCGAAGTTCACGCAAAGGAAAGAGGCGATTCAGCAGTTCGAGTTGAGAATCAATTAGTCTGAAGAAGCCCGAGCATTGATGCGGTTTTTACGCCGAAGGCGTTGCATCGGATAGCCCAGGGTCGCGAACGAAGTGAGCGCACCCTGGGACAACCGGCACATCAATCGGTACCCCGAAGGGGTTCCATAATTTGCATCGCGTATCCATCTTTATGGAACCCCGTTGGGGTTCTGATTGTTCTTGATCGTTACCCAGGGTGCGCTCGCAAAGCCTCGCGACCCTGGGCTATCTGATTCAACGCCTTCGGCGTAAAGAAAACGATGGCCGTTGGAGACTTGCTGCATTCCGAACGTCGTACGTCATTTCTTCCTTCGCGACTCTTTGCGCCCTTCGCGTCTTTGCGTTGAAATGCCTTCTGCCTTACTTCGCTCCCACCGGAGCTCCCGTCCGCAGGATGTTCAACTCGACCAGACCAATCGACTCGACTTCGGTGTCGCGGGTCAGTTCGCTCAGGCTCAGGACGGCCAGCGTCGGGAAGCGGGCGTTGGTCACATGTTTCAGCCCCGCACGGATCTGCGGGTTGGTCAAGACAACCGGTTCGTAGCCGGCCATCACCAGCTTTTCGAGGTGCGGGGTGAGGCCGTCGCAGACCCGGTCGGCGACTTGCGGCGAAAGCTTGATGCTCAGTCCCTTTTCGGTCATGTCGATGCCGCCGGCCAGGACGTCTTCGAGGGCCGGATCGAGCGTCACGACGCGAAGCACGCGCTTCGAGTCGCGGTACTTCTGACAGATCGAGCGAGAGAGCGAGCGGCGGACGTATTCGGTGAGGAGCACCGGCTCCCTGATCCGTTCGACATGATCGCCGATTGATTCGAGGATCACGTCGAGCTGGCGGATCGAGACGCGTTCGTTGAGGAGACGGCAGAGAACCTGGTGCAGCAGCGAGACGCGGATCTGCGTCGGGACAAGTTCGGTGACGAGCTGTTCGCTGGTCTGCTTCAGGTTTTCGAGGAGTTCGTGGACGTGCTGGCGGCTGAGAAGCTCGGCCGCATGATCGCGGAATGTCTCGGCGAGATGCGTGGTGATGACGGTGATCGGCGAGTGGACGCTGTAGCCCATGAGGCGGGCGCGGTCGACGTGCTGCTCTTCGATCCAGACGGCGGGACGACCCGAGAGAGGTTCGGTCGTGTTGATGCCGGGGATCGGTCCGACGACCGCACCGTCGTCGACGGCCAGCATGGCGTCGGGACGGGCACTGCCGAAGGCGACCGGCACATCGCGAATCTTCACCGCATAGTCGTACGGGTTGTTCCCTTCGTCGCGACTCCGCAGGCGGACGCCCGGCATGATCATGCCGGTTTCTTCCGCGAGAAGTTGCCGCGTGCGGACGATCGTTTCAGTGAGCTGGGCCGGAGCCGACGCGTCGGCCAGGATGCCGGTGCCGAGTTCGAGTTCGAGCAGCGACGTCCGCAGATGTTCCTTCGGGTCGTCGCTCTTCGGTTCTGGTGCGGTCGCCTGTTCGATCTGCTTCTTCTCTTCGGCGACCTTCTGCTTCGCCTTGTTCGTTCGCAGCGACATCCCGACCGTCACGCATCCGCCCGCGAGCATCAGCATGGGGAGCGTCGGCATGCCGGTGAAAGCGAGGGCTCCGAGGAACGCGGCCGCCAGCATCATCGCTTCCGGATGGCGGAAGAGCTGCGAGACCATGTCCTTCGGAAGGTTGCTGTCGATCGACGACCGCGTGATGAGCAAGCCCGACGCCAGCGAGATCAGGAAGCCCGGCACCTGCGTGACGAGGCCGTCGCCGATCGTGAGCGTCGTGTAAACCTTGAGGGCTTCCTGGAAGGGCATTCCGCCTTCGACCATGCCGAAGTAGAGCCCCGCAAAAACGTTGATCAGCGTGATGATGATGCCGGCGACCGCATCGCCGCGGACGAACTTCCCCGCACCGTCCATCGCCGCATACATATCGGCCTGCTGGATCAGGTCCTCGCGGCGGGCGCGGGCCTGTTCCATCGTGATGTTCTTCGCGGCGAGGTCGGCGTCGATGGCGATCTGCCGGCCGGGCATGCCGTCCAGGAAGAAGCGGGCCGCGACTTCACTGATGCGCCCCGCCCCCTTCGTGATGACCATGAACTGGATCACGAGGAGAATGAGGAAGATGACCAGCCCGATGGCCAGGTGGCCGCCGGCGACGAAGTTGCCGAACGCTGCGATGACGCCGCCCGCCGCGGCCGTCCGCTGCGTGGCGCCGTTCGAGAGAATCAATCGCGTCGAAGCGACGTTCAGCACGAGACGTGCGAGCGTCGTGCCGAGCAGCAGTGCGGGAAACACACTGAACTCGAGCGGGCGAGTGACGTAGATGGTGGTCAGCAGGATGACGACGGAGAGCGTGATGTTGCACGCCAGGAAC
Organism: Planctomycetaceae bacterium; assembly: GCA_020850695.1. Taxonomy (GTDB): domain Bacteria; phylum Planctomycetota; class Planctomycetia; order Planctomycetales; family Planctomycetaceae; genus JADZEF01. The sequence goes on from JADZEF010000121.1 coordinate 43,862, forward strand.
AGGTCCATCAGCAGCGTCGGCATGGGGATGATGATCACCAGCACCGACGCGACGATCAGGACTGGGAACAACAGTCCCTGGCTCTGCAGAAACGCTCCGCGCACCCCGACTGTTCCGTCCGCAGCCATGAGGCCTCCGGCCGAACGTCGAGAGAAAATCGACGAGATGTGAGTCTTGGGAGAACGGTCGCAGGACGTGCGACGTGAAGAGGGCGGGGTGATATTGGAAAATTAAGAGTCTGTCCAGACGGCTTTGCAACGACTTGAATCGATTACAAAGACAATCCGCGATTTGACAAAAAAACCACCGCGCCGCGGGGAGTGCGACGCGATGGCGAGAATGGAACAGAGCCCGAGAAAAGGCATTTAACGCAAAGACGCGAAGGTCGCAAAGAGACGCAAAGGGGGAAGAATTCGTGTGGGCGGAAGGTCTCGTGCGAGGGACAGCCGTGGTTCCCCCGGCCTTACACCTTTGCGTTCCTTCGCGGCCTTGGCGTCTTTGCGTTAAGGTGTCTTTTTGTCAGCCATCAGACGCGACTGATGGATGGTCACGTCCGCCCCAGCCCGCACGCCTCGCGGGCGCGGTCCAGCACCTCGCGGCCTTTTGCCCGGGCCTTTCGAGCCCCCTCCTGAAGGACGTCTTCCACCTGCTTCGGATTCGCGACGAGTTGGGCGCGGCGGTCGCGGGCCTCGGCGAAGTAGGCATTCGCCGCGTCGAACAGCGACTGCTTCGCTTCGCCGTAGCCCATTCCGCCGGAGCGGTAGCGGGCGGCGAGGGCGTCCTGCTGCTCCTGAGACGCGAACAGCTTGTAGAGTGTGAAGACGTTGCAGGCCTCAGGATCCTTCGGAGCCTCGACCGGCGTCGAGTCGGTCTTGATGGCCATGATCTTCTTCCGAAGCTTCTTCGGCTCCTCGAAGATCTCGATCGTGTTCCCGTAGCTCTTCGACATTTTCTCCCCGTCGGTCCCCGGCACCTTGGCCGTCTGCGACAGGACGTGCGGCTCGGGCAGCACGAAGACTTCCTTGTTGTAGATCGTATTGAACCGCTGCGCGACGTCGCGGGTCACCTCGATGTGCTGCACCTGGTCGACGCCGACCGGCACGACGTTGCTGTCGTACAGAATGATGTCGGCCGCCATCAGGACCGGATACGTGAAGAGCCCCGCATCGGCGGCGATCCCCTTCGCCTTCTTATCCTTGTAGGCGTGGCACTTCTCCAGCAGGTGCATCTGCGTGACCGTCATCAACAGCCACGTCAGCTCGGTCACCTCGGGAATATCCGACTGCCGGAAAAGCGTCGCCTTGGCCGGGTCGAGCCCCAGGGCGAGCAGGTCGATCGCCGCATCCTGAACGAACCCCGACAGCACCTGCGGTTCCCGGACCGTGGTGAGGGCGTGCAGGTCGGCGATGAAGTAGAACGCTTGCTCGTTGTTCTGGAGCGCAATGTACTGGCGGATGGCGCCGAAGTAATTGCCCCAGTGGAAGCGACCCGTGGGCTGAATACCGGAGAGAACTTTCATGCGGGAAGAGAGGAGTCAGGAGTCAGGAGTCAGGAGTCAGGAGTCAGGAGTCAGGAGTCAGGAGAAGTTTGGTGCGTCGAGTGTCCGTCAAGCGCTGTTGCCCGAAATCGGCTGATCGTTCTCCGGCTTGTACGCCGAAGGCGTTGTACTCCAAAGCCCAGGGTCGCGAGGCTCGGCGAGCGCACCCTGGGTTGACGGCATATCAATCAGCGAACCCCAACGGGGTTCTACATTGTGCATTCTATTCTCACCGATTGTCGAACCCTTCGGGGTACGCGTTTCCTTGTTCGTTTGACCCAGGGTACGCTCACAGGGTTCGCGACCCTGGGCTTTGGAGTGCAACGCCTTCGGCGTAAAACAAACCCACGCGCTCATTGCTTGAGAATTTCACTCGTAATCTTATCCACGCTCGGGCAGCCGCACGCGATCATCGAGTTGGTCAGTTCGTCGCGGAAAATGTCGAGGACTCGCTTCACCCCGGCTTCTCCACCCGCGGCCAGGGCCCACGCGTGCGGGCGGCCGATCATCACGGCCTTCGCCCCCAGGGCAATCGCCTTCACCACGTCGATGCCCCGCCGCACCCCGCTGTCGAGGATGACCTCGATCTTGTCCTGAGCGGCATCCACGCAGTCCCGCAGCACGTCGATCGAGGCAGGAAGCGTGTCGATCCGGCGGCCCCCGTGGTTCGAAACGACAATCCCGTTCAATCCAAGCTGGACTGCCTTGCGGGCGGCTTCGGTCGTCATCACTCCCTTGAGAACGATCGGAAGCTTCGTCTGACCGCGAAGCCATTCGAAGAACTCCCAGCTGAGCGAGGGAGCCCAGCAGCCGAGATTGAACGCCGTCAGGTCTTCGTACGAGATATTGTCCTGAAGTTCCTTGTGTCCGACATCCCGCAGGTGCTGAAGCAGGATGTCACGCGGCACCGAGAACTTGTTCCGCAGGTCGGCATCCTTGCGTTCCCCCAGGTCGACCGTCACGACGATTGCCTTATAGCCCGCCGCCTCGGCCCGCCGCACCATCTGCAAGGCAATGGCCCGATCCTTCGGCACGTAAAGCTGAAACCACTTCGGCCCCTCCGACGCCTCGGCAATCTGTTCGATACTGTGGAAGGCGCTCGTGCTGGCAGCGAAGATCGTCCCCGCACGGGCTGAGGCGCGGGCTGAGGCGAGCGCTCCTTCGGGGTGATACAGCCGCAACCCGGCCACCGGCGCCAGCAGCACCGGCAAGGCGATCTTCTGTCCAAGGACCGTCGTCGACAGATCGGCTTCGCTCACGCCATGCAGCAACGGCGGCAGCAGCTTGATGCGGTGGAACGCTTCGACGTTGTCCCGCAACGTCACTTCGTCTTCCGACCCTGACGTGACGTATTCGAATGTGGCGGGAGGAAGCTTGGCCTTCGCCCGGGCGATGAAGTCGTTGACGGTGACCGGCGCGGGGTCGATCGCGGTGGCGTAACCATCGGGTTGCGCTGGAATCGGCGCAGCGGGCGACGACATCGGAGACTTCTTCGATTCCCCTTCCCCCGCACGGGCCTGGGCACCGAAAAGTCCTGCACCGAACGCCAGAATCTGGGAGAAGACACGCCGATTCACGAGAACCTCGCTACGTGGTCGAAAAACGGCCGAAGGCGCTGGGCGACATCTTACCGTCCCCGGTGGCGTTCGCCGATGATGCGGCCCCGCCGTGGGATAGCCTTCCAAGCTGTCAGTGTGCCACGACATTCCATGTCGTGAATCCGCGTGGAGTAGTTCGAGACCCCTTCCGAAGTTCGTCGGTTCCCATGCAATCGAATCATGGGAACCAACAAGCTTGGGCATTCTGTCGGCACGCCATGCGGTTTCACGAGACGGAGTCTCGTGCCACACTGACGGGCTGGAAACCTGGCCCATGGCGTCGCGCCGTTTCCGTAAACCGTGGAATCGTTCATAATCGCGAGGTTCTTCGTTCCGCGGGCATAAGTGTGCCTGGAATTGAACAAGGAGAGAACGTTGATTCCACGCACCGCAGGGATGTTGACTGCCTTCGTGATGCTCGCCGCGATGGCGTACGCCGAGGAACCGAAGCCGATCGGCCTGAAAGCGCCGCCAGGGTTCGAGGTGACGCTGTTCGCCGATGACGACCTCGCGCATGACATTTTCTCGATGACGATCGACTCGCTCGGCCGCGTCGTCGTGTCGGGACCGGGTTACGTGCGGATCCTGATCGATGAAAACGGCGATGGCCGCGCGGACTCGTTCGTCACTTACGCGGATGGTCCGGCAACGGGCGCTCAGGGCATGCACTTCCTCGGACGCGACCTGCTCTGCACCGGCGATGCGGGACTGATCCGTTATCGTGACCGGGATGGCGACGATCACGCGGACGGACCGCCCGATGTCTTTCTGAAGCTCAAGACCGGCAGCGAGCACTTTGCTCACTCGGTGCAGAAGGGGCCGGACGGGTGGTGGTATGTCATCGCGGGGAACTTCGCGAAGGTCGGGGCGTCATACGCGACGCTCGCGTCATCGCCGCTGTCCCGCGTCGAGTCGGGCGTGCTGATGCGGTTCAAGCCCGACATGAGCGGCGGAGAGATCGTGTGCGACGGAATGCGGAACGCGTACGACTTCGCGTTCCATTCGTCGGGAGATGTTTTCACGTACGACAGTGATGGCGAGCGTGAAGTCTCGCTGCCGTGGTATCGTCCAACTCGGGTTTTTCAGCTCACTCCCGCCAGCGGCGCCGGGTGGGTGACGGAGAGCTGGAAGTGGCCGAACGAGTTCCCCGAGATGCCGCTGACGATTGCGGGCTTCGGCCGTGGCTCGCCCACGGGGGTCTCGTGCTATCGGCATCGGCAGTTTCCCGCGGAGTATCACGGAGCAGTCTTCGTCCTTGATTGGACGTTCGGCCGCGTGATGGCGCTCCCGCTCAAGCCGCGTGGCGCGGGGTGGTCGAGCGAGCCGATCGAGTTTCTGACCGCCGTGGATGATTTTGGATTCGCCCCCACCGACGTCGAGGTGGGGCGGGACGGGGCGATGTATGTCAGCACGGGGGGGCGTGGAACGCGCGGGGCGGTCTTCCGCATCACGGCGAAGGCGGCCGGCCCGCTCGATCCGCCAAAGCCGCCGTCGAACGACACCGAAAAGCTGAACCTGGTTCTCGCGGCCGACCAGCCGCTCAGCAGCTGGTCGCGAGCCCAATGGGAGCCGCACGCCCATGCCATCGGCCGCGCGCTGATTCTTGAGGCGGCCCTTAACCCATTTCGGCCGGCGACTGAACGTGTCCGCGCGATCGAGATTCTGACGGAGATGTTTGGCGGACTGGAGTCCGACCCGCTGCGGCAGCTGGCGGACGCGAGGCCGCCAGAGGTCCGGGCGCGTGCGGTGTGGTCGCTGGGACGGACGCAGCCGGCTCTTCCCGAGCCAGCGTTGCTTGTGCCCTATCTTCGCGATGTCGAGGCGATTGTTCGACGGTCGGCCCTCGAGGCGATGCAGGGGCTGCCGCCCGATGCGGCGGTGACTTCGCTAATGGCTCCTCTTGGCGAACGATTGCGGGACGACGACCGCGAAGTGCGGCGCGCGGCGATGCGGGTGGTGGCGCGGCTGTCGCGGCCCATGCTGACGCGGCTGGCGCAAGAGATTCAGACGGCGGGGCCGCTGGCCGTGCTGACGTACGAACTCGGCCGCACATTGCGCCCGACCGCCCCGCGTCCCGAAGTCTTCGACTCGGCACTGCGGGTGCTGGAGTCCGACCTGCCGGTCGATCTGAAGTTGGATGCCGTCCGCCTGCTGCAACTGGCGCTCGGCGATGTCGGACCCGGCGGGACGCTGCCTGCGGTGTTCGACGGATACACGTCGCGACTGGGGCTTGGATCATTGGAACGAGATCTCGATCCGGTGCGGATCCGCGTGGCGCGGATGTTTCCCACGGGGGTGCCGCTGCTCGATCAGGAACTGGGCCGCGTGATCGCCATGCTGTCACCGTTCAACTCTGACTTGCTCGATAGAGTCCTTGCTCTCATCACGCCCGAATCGCACCCGATCGACGACATTCACTGGCTGATTGTCGCCTCGCGGATTCGCGGCGAGCGTTCAGCGGCCCAGCGGTCCGCGGCGTCCAAGGGGTTTGTGCAACTCGAAGCGAAGTTCGCCGCTCACAAGCTCGTGCAGGACACCAACTGGACGCCGCGACTGACCGAGTTGTGGAAGCACCAGGTGGCGCTGGATCCGTCGCTTCCCATCGCCGTCTGTCACGACCCGGGATTCGGTCGGCCCGGGCATGTCGTCTTTCTCAACGGCCTGCCGCGCGAAGCTCAGGCGGAGGCTCTGAGTCGATTTGTCGAACGGGCGCGCGACGAGGAGGACTACGCCTGGAACAGCGACCTCGTGTTCCTGTTGGGAGACTCGACCGAGCCGTCGCACCGTGCAGCCGTTCGGGAGCTGTACGACAACCCGACGGTCCGGCCGGCGGTCACGATGGTGCTGGCGGGTGCCCCGGCCGAGCAGGACCGCCCGAAGTATCTGGAAGGGTTGGATTCCTCGCAGCTCGAAGTGTTGACGGCGTGTGTCGACGCGCTGACCAAGCTGCAGGTCGACCGGGCTCCGAGCACGCAGTTCGCGCTGCTGCGCACCGCACGGAGGCTCGGAAACGACACTCGCGATGAGGCGGTGCGCGGAAAACTTGTCCGGCTGCTTCAGCGGAACACCGGCCAGGAGTTCGACTATCCGTTCGACAAGCCCAGCGGCGCGGAACAGGTGCAGGCCCTGGCGCGGTGGAACGACTGGCTGGCGATGAAGTTTCCAGTCGAGGCGGGGAAGTCCGCGGGGACGACGCTCGAGGACGTCGAGGCGTTCAGGCGATTGATTGACGGCGTCGACTGGGATGCGGGAGATCCGAAAGAGGGGCGGCGGGTTTTTGAGAAGCGGCAGTGCGTGCAATGCCATGGAGGAAAGGCCTCGCTTGGCCCCGACCTGGCTGGCGTGACGCGGCGGTTCTCTCGCGATGACATTCTGACCGCCATCGTCGACCCGAATCGCGATGTCTCGCCGCGCTACCAGGCAACGCTCATTCAGACGAAGCAGGGGAAGATCCACACCGGGTTGATCATCTATCAGTCGGTCGACGGACTGCTATTGCGGACGGGCACCAACCAGACGCTACGGTTCGAAGCCGGCGAGATCGAGGAGCGCAAGACGCTGAGACAGTCGCTGATGCCGGCAGGGCTTCTCAAGGAAGCGACGGCAGCCGACGTCGCCAACCTCTATGCGTACCTGAGAGGGTTGGCACAGTAGCGATGTCGGTTGTGCGAATTGACAGGTTACGCGAACGGTCGCCGATCGGTCATCTTACCACCGGGGCAAGCGCGGTCTCGGCTTCGGCAGGGTCGTTCTTGCTTGCGCTGCGGACTCGTGGTCATGGCTCCATGCCGAGCGATTCGCGGATGGAGCGCCATGGCTGGATATAGGTGATGAAGGGCAAGCCGTCGACCGTCGCCTGGGCGCGTCCCGTGATGCCGTCGACCGCCGGCCCGCGATCGACCAGATGTTGCAGAGCGGTTTCCTGCTGGCGGCACGTCCACGACTTCAGAGCGTCTCCGCGACCTTTGAGTTGGCACACGGCCGCGGCGAGGGCAGCCCCTCCCCAGTTGCTCGTCCCTGCGATGATCGTCCAGTCGGTCGCGATGCGGCATGGGATGCGGGCGGAGTTCTCCCGTTCGACTCGGGCGACGAGTTCCTCCCACGGAATGCTGCCCATTCCAAGCTCGTTGCCGCCGTCTCCCACGCCGATTGTTCGCACATCAGGACGTTTCTCCTGGACTCGCTCGAACAGGCGGTATAGGTCCCCGGTCCATTCGTCGATGATCCGCGCCCGCATGTTGTGGCTCGAACTGCGCGTCTCCACCGGGACAGACGACTCGAACTCGTCGCGCGGAACGCTGCCATCCCGGCGCTGGGCGGCGAGCGATTCGAGCGTGTGGCTCGGCCCGACACGTTCGATCGAGACGAGATGTGTCAGCGAACAGCCAAAGGGGGACTCGAGGAATTCATTCACCCATGCATTGCACCGTGCAGGCGCCGTCAGCACAGTGCTCCGTTCCAGTCCCATCGCCTCAGCCGCCGCCGTCACCGCCGCCGCACACCACGGGTCGGTGATCAATCGGCAATCGATGCCTACGGCCTTCAGAGCCGCCGCGAGCAGTGCGGCGCCGGGCGGGCCGTCCGTCTCCGCGGCAGGCGGTTCCGCGTGTGGAATGAAAAACCCGGTGACAATTGCGACAGCCTTGCCGCGGTCCGCCAGGTCGCGGGCCGCCATTGCGAAGTGTCCCGGGCAGAGCGGTCCCCGCACGGCCTCGCTGGAAATCAGCCCGCGGCCCGCGGGATCGCGTCGAATCAGGGAGTCCCACAACGCCAGCAAGTCGCTCGACACACTTCGCTCCAGACGGATTTCCCGAAACACTGCAAGTCGACTCTCGCGTGCGGAGCGTCGCCTCGGGACGTTATAACACGCGGGAGGCGGCATGACGCTGTCGCCACCGTCGAAACCGTTGAGACATCAGCGTTGCCGCCGTTGAAAGCTCGAACGTCTAAACCTCAATGTCGAAGGAAAACCAAAAGTCCAAAATCGAAAGTGGGTGAACGATCGACTGTGGTCGCCATGCCGCCAATGATCAACATGATGTCGCTTTTGACCTTTGAATTTCGGATTCCCTTCGACATTGGAATTTCGAGCTTTCGATTTTGCTTCCCAACCTCGGAGATCCCTCGATGCGTTCCGTCTGGTCCACATTGTCGGCTGTCGGTGTGCTCCTGTGTGCGGCGTCGGTAGCCTTGGCCGATGCGAAAGATGGCCGCCTCGACATCTACTTCGTCGACGTCGAAGGAGGCGCCGCGACGCTCTTCGTCACCCCGCAGGGCGAATCGCTGCTCATCGACTCGGGATACCCGGACAACGGCGGCCGCGACCGCGACCGCATTCTCAAAGTCGCGAAGGACGTTGCGGGTCTGAAGCAGATCGACAACGTCGCGGTGTCGCACTGGCATCTCGACCATTACGGCAATCATGCGGCCCTAAGCACGCAGATCAAGATCGGGAAGTTCTACGACCGCGGCATTCCCGAGACGCTGGTCGAAGATGGGAAGTTCGTCGAGCGGGTCGGCGCATACCGCGCCGCGGCGCAGAACAAGTCGATCGCGTTGAAGGCCGGCGACAAGCTGCCGCTCAAGTCGGGCAAGACGCCGATCGACCTGACGATCGTCACGGCAAGCCGGGAAGTGATTCCGAACAAGGGGGAGCCGAATCCCTTCGCCGATCGCCACAAGCCGCAGGAAGAAGACAAGAGCGACAACGCGGCGAGCCTCAGTTTTCTGGTGAAGTTCGGCCGGTTCAAGTTCCTCTGTTGCGGGGACCTGACGTGGAACATCGAGGCGAAGCTGGTGACGCCGAACAACCCCGTCGGCAAGGTCGATCTGTTCCAGGTGACACACCACGGCCTCGGCGTCAGCAACAACCCCGCGTTCGTGCTGGCGATCGACCCCGTTGTCGACGTCATGTGCAACGGCCCGAAGAAGGGAGGTGACCCGAACGTCATCAAGACCGTCAAGGAAGCGAAGTCGTTCCAGGCCCTCTATCAGCTTCACCGGAACGTCGACCTGAAGGCGGACCAGCAGACGCCGCCGGAGTTCATCGCCAATGCCGAGCCGACGTCCGAGTGCAAGGGGGTGTGGGTAAAGGCCTCGGTCGCTCCGGATGGCGAAAGCTACACGGTGCAGATCGGCGCTGATGGCAAGGCTCGCGAGTACAAGACGCGGAAGGAATGAGAGCCCATTGCAGACTCTCTTGTGCATTCCGGCGATTTGTGGCCCTGCGAGGACCGTTCGCAGGGGCCACGGAAACGACGGAGTGGACGGATTCCACGGAAGGCTGGCACGCCGTCGGATCTGTGGATTCGGGGGCTCGCGACAGGATGGAAATGCCTCGGACCCATTGAGCTCAGGACCGGGACGCACGGGCAGGAGTGCCCGTGCTACGATGTTGTGATAGCGCGCCACAGGTCGACGTTCACTCCGGAACCGCTACGAGGGAGTGCTGCCATGCCTCAACGACTGATCCACATGCGGCTCGGGGGAATTTTCGTTCTCGCGCTCCTGACGGGGTGTGGCGGGGGCTCGGAATACGGCGGGTACGACGGGTATGGTTACGCCGAGAACATCCAGTTCAAGGACACGCTGACGGCGAACGCCGACCCCGGCGACACGCTGACGTCGCTCGCCTTCACGACTCCCGATGGGGAAGCCGTTCCGCTCGACTCGCTGGCCAACGGCAAACGGCTGGTGCTCGTCGTCACGCGCGGCGCGACCGGGGCGGTCTGTCCGTACTGCTCGACGCAGGTCTCGCAGCTCATTTCGAACTACTCGAAGTTCGTCGAGAAGAATGCGGAAGTCGTGGTGGTCTATCCGGTCCAGAAGATCGAAGACCGGAAGATCCTTGACTCGTTCCTCACCGCGACGAAGCAGCGGCTGAACAACTCGTCCGCCAAGGTTCCGTTTCCGCTGCTCCTCGACGTGGAACTGAAGGCCGTCGACGCCCTGGGGATCCGGAAGGACCTGTCGAAGCCGGCGACCTACGTGCTGGACGCCGACCGGCAGGTGCGGTTCGCGTATGTCGGCACGTCGCTGGCCGATCGTCCCTCGATCAAGGCGCTGCTGGAACAGCTGGATGCCATCCCGACCGAGGGCAAGTGATCCATGCCAGATGAGTCACAGCTCCCCGGAGTCGATGGGGAGACGGAGGAGTTCCGCTTCTGGGGAGTCGCCCGGTCGCTGGGATTTCTGGAAGAACCGGCGGCCGACACGCTGCTGCGCGATGCGACGGAGCGTCGCCTGTCCCCCTCGCAGATCGCCCTGGAATCGGGCGTCCTGAACATCACGCAGGTCGACGTCGTCGAGACGTTGCTGCGGCCGGCGACCGTCATTCCCGGATACGAGATCCTGGACTTCGTGGGGCAGGGGGGGATGGGCGTGGTGTTCCGCGCCCGGCAGAAGACCCTGCAGCGGATCGTGGCGCTGAAGACGGTGCTCGTCAGCCAGCTGTCGACCTCGGGGGCCGCCACACGATTCGAGCAGGAAGCCGTCACCGTCGCCCGCCTGCAGCACCCGCACATCGTCGCCGCATACGACTTCGGCCGACATGCGGGGCGGTTGTTCTTCGCGATGGAGTTCGTCGAAGGCGAAGACGTCGAGCAGCGCATCGAACGTCTGGGCCGCATGACCGAGGCAACCGCCTGGGGCCTTGCGCGGCAGGCGGCGGCCGGACTGGCCCATGCCGCACATCTCGGGATCGTGCATCGAGACGTCAAGCCGGCGAATCTCCTCCTGGTCGATCCTCCGGCGGGTTTTCCGCTGCCGGCAGGATTGCCGATGGTCAAGATCGCCGACTTCGGCCTCGCGTTTCTCACCCAGGAAGCCGAAGCGCGGACCCGACTGACGGCCGCCAACGCCGCGGTCGGAAGCCCGCACTACATGGCCCCCGAGCAGATGGACAACGTCAACGTCGACCTGAGGGCGGACATCTATGCTCTCGGGGCGACGGTTTATCAAATGCTGTCCGGGGTGGCTCCTTTCTCGGGCGGAACGCTGACACAGATCCTTGCGCAGAAGATGTCCCGCGGTCCGCAACCACTGGAGTCTCTCGTTCCGACCCTGTCCGATGAGACAATCGACCTGGTGAAAGCGATGATGGCTCGCGACTCGGCCGATCGTCCCCCGGACTACGCGACGCTCCTCGCCCGCATCGACCGGGTCCTCGAGCTTCTGCGCGATCGCGGCCCCGCGGCCGTGGCATCGTCTCCGCAACACGCTCCGGGGCATCTCGGAATCGGAACCGCCACATTGCCCGAGGCCCGGCGCGCCCGGGACAGCGCTGGTGTCACGGTCGAACTTCCGAGCCGAACCGCGTCATCGCACGAACCGGTCGAAACGCTTCACTCGTCGCAGAGTTCGACCGGTGTCACCAGGACTGCCGAACCGGTCCGCCGCGCCCCGTCCCTCAAAGTCGTGGCAGGAATCGCTCTGGGAATCCTGGCCATCGCCGTCGGCGCGTCATTCTTCATCGACCGCAACACCGCACTCCCTTCGACACTCGAAATGACCGGAAGGGGAGAACCGCTCTTCGATGGCATGACGCTCGCGCGCGGCTGGCGAATCACGGCCGGACTGTGGAAGGTCGTCCGGGATGACGACGACGCGGGGGTGATTTCCGGGGCCGATGGACGGATCGAACGGACGCTGCGGCTGCACGACTGGGCCGGTGAGCACGCGCCGATGTTCCGTGTCACGCTCTTCGTCCACCCGAAAGACGCGGAATCGGTCGACGTGCAGTTCTCGCTGACCGGAGCGAACGACGCCGACAAGCGTCCGCAACGCCCCGTGCTGCGCTTCACGAAGGGAACGGCCGTGCTCGGCAGCGAGGCTGGCGAAGGGGCACCCTTCCAGTCCCGCACAGTTCCGCTACGACTGATCAAGACATCGACCGGCGCGCACGTCGTGCGGATCGAACGGCATGAAAGCCGCTGGTGGGTGTGGGTCGACGACACGCTGCTCGGCGGCGCTCGTGCATCCGCCGGGGAACTTCCCACCTTTGCGCTGCGAGTCAACGGCGGAACCGCATGGTTCTCCGACGTGCACCTGGAGGAACTTGAGCGGCCGAAGTGATGGTTGTCGTGATTCGTAGATCTTGTCGGGTGGGCACTGCCCACCCTACAAGATCACGCCCGGAACATCCTGATGAGGCTGTCGTAGGCGCGCTGTCCATCGCTTGGGGCGACGATGGCCGACATCCGGATCTCGCTGGTGTTGATCAGCTGCACGTTGACCCCCGCGTCGGCCAGCGCGCGGAACATCTTCTCGCCGACGCCCGTATGGCTTCGCAGCCCGATTCCCATCACCGACAGCTTCGCGATCTGCTTTTCAAAACTCAGTTCCGCACCGGCCCACGGTTCCGTCACTTCCCGTAGCAGCAGCAGGCACTGGTCGAGATCGGACCGCGGCACCGTGAACGACAGATTGGCCAAGCCTCCCTGGCCGACGTCCTGTACGATCATGTCGACCATGATCTGTCCTTCCGCCACGGCCGTGAAGACATGGGCGGCGACGCCGGGGACGTCGGGCAGGTTGCGGATGGTGACGCGCGCCTGGTCGGGGTCGAGTTGCACCTCGCTGACGACGATGTCTTCCATCGCCTGCAGGCGGGCCACCACGTCGCGTTCGATCTCGTCGCGGCTGCGTCCGGACTTCGAACCGTTCCCCTGTGTCCGCGGTGTGAATCCGACCGAGGGCTTCTTCGACCCGGCTTCGTTCAACTTGAAGCCGTCGTGCACGGCCAGCACCGCCGCATCGGCCTGGTTGCGGTCGACGAGGACCGAGATCTTGATCTCGCTCGTCGTGATCATGCCGATGCTCACGCCAGCGTCGGCCAGCGACTGGAACATCTGCCCCGCCACGCCGGTGTGGGTCCGCATGCCGCCGCCGACGACCGAGACCTTCGACACGTTCGTTCCGTGCTGCACGGTTCCCGCGCCGAGTTCGTCGATGGCCGCCTGGGCCGCGGTCAATGTTTCGGCGAGGTCTTCCTGCGGGACGGTGAACGAAACATCGGCCAGGCCGGCGGTGGCGACGTCCTGGACGACCATGTCGATCGGAATCTTGCGGGCCGCCATCTTCGAGAAGATGAGGCTCATCGTTCCGGGACGGTCGGGAATGTTCTGAAGGCTGACGCGGGCCGCATCGCGAACGAGGGCAACCCCTGTGATGACCGTCGTATGTTCTTCGGATTCGGGGGCGATCAGCGTTCCTACCCCGTCCGAATACGAGGGGCGCACGCGGAGCGGGACGCGGTACTTCTTCGCGAACTCGATCGACCGCGAGTGCATGACCCCCGCCCCGAGGCTGGCGAGTTCGAGGATGTCGTCATACGAGATGCGGTCGATCTTGCGGGCCGACTTCACCTTTCGCGGGTCGGTCGTGAAGACTCCTTCGACATCGGTGTAGATCTCGCATTCGTCGGCCTGCAGCACCGCGGCGAGGGCGGTGGCGGTGGTGTCACTGCCGCCGCGGCCGAGCGTCGTGATGTTGAAATCGCGGTCGATTCCCTGGAACCCCGCCGCAATGACGATTTTCCCTTCGTCGAGCGCCTTGCGCATCCGCTCGGTGGAGATCGATTGAATGCGGGCCTTGGTGAAGGTCGAATCGGTGACGATGCCGATCTGGTATCCGGTCAGGCTGATGGCGGGTTCGCCGAGCTTCTGGATGGCCATGGCCAGCAGCGCCACCGATTCCTGCTCGCCGGTCGAGAGGAGCATGTCCATCTCGCGGGGCGGGGGATTGTCGGTCACTTCCGCGGCCAGTTCGATCAGTTCGTCCGTCTTGAGGCCGCGGGCGCTGACGACGACCACCACCTGGTTCCCCGCCCGTTTCGTGGCGACCGCCCGCCCCGCCGCCGCCAGGATCTTCCGGGCATCAGCCACGCTGGTGCCGCCAAACTTCTGCACAATCAAGGCCACGGACGGACTCTCTCAATACGGAACGCTGATCCTCGCAATGCGAGGCGAGGTCATTCTGTGTCGACTCGAAACCGAATCGGAAAGGATATCAGACACGCGAACAGGCGAGTAGCGAGAGACGAAGCACCCGCCGCGAAGCCGCGAAGCACCCAGGCTGCGGCTCTGAGCAGCCTGGGTGCCGGATCGAGCCGGCTGCGGATCGCTCAAGACGTTAACTGATCTGACGACCCGTCACTGGCGAACTCTGAGTCGCCTGACTCGCGGAAAAAAGCCGACACTGTCGTCTGATTCCGCACCCCGGCTGCTCAAAGCCGCAGCCGGGGTGCAATCGTTCTGGCGAGTTGCAAGAGTGAACTGCGACGGGTCACAGAATCGCGAGCGGGTCGCGGCTGTGTTCGAGCGTGCCGCGCGTCACGCCGACGCGGTTGTGGGCCTTCAACGTCCGCCAGACGTCGGCCCCGCTGATCGTTCCCTTCAGCAACCGTCGATACAGGTCGATCGTGCGGGCGACTTCTTCCGACGCGTCGTCATGCAGCAACTCGATGCGGAAGTGCCGCACCCCCAACTCCTGCAGCGGTCCGACCACTTCGGCACCGCTTTGAGGAGTCGCATTGAACAGCGTGTTGCGACAACCGACGTCGGCCTTGAGCGGGTGCTCGACGCCGACGCGGTCGCGTAGCTGCACCTCGTGATCGTCGCACGGCCGTCCGCAGTTCGTCTTGTTGGTTCCGGGCGAGAGGACCGCACAGAAGACGCAATGCTCCATGTGGAACATCGGCATGTGCTGGTGCACGACGACCTCCAGCCGAGGAGCGGCGGAGTGCCGTGCCATCAGCAGAAACTGGTCGCGGTTCATGTCATAGGACGCGGTGACGCGCTGGGCTCCCTGCTCGAGCAGCCACGCAGTTGTCAACTCGTTCGCTGCGTTGAGCGAGAAGTCGGCCACGCACGGCATCTCTTGTGCGACGAAGAAGTCGAGTCCGGCCAGGTTTCTTGCCAGAATGCCATCCGGCTGCCAGCGGGCCAGAGCCCGAAAGATTCCCACTTCGTCCGGCTTCTGGATGCGGGGAGTGGCCAGCAGAAGGCGGGCACCGGAGTTTCGTGCGGCTGTTACCGCCTGGCGATATTCGCGGATGTCCTGGAAGTCGACGTCGACTTCTCGCACGCCTTGCGCGAGGGCGATTTCCAGCTGACGAAGCGATCGACAAAGAACAATCAGCTCGGATTCTCCGGCACCGGTTGCTCCCGTGATGGCTGCATGATCCTTCGATCGATCTTCGCGGCAAAGTTCCGGAAGGACGAGTCGCGAGGCGAGCGGCACTATCGCTTTGGTGTCAGCGAGCGTTCGCGCTTCCGACAACTGCGCGACGATCTCGTGCCGCAACCGTCCAAGAACGCTGAGCGGGACCATCGGTGCGCCAACGATTTCCGCCTCAACGGCCGCCAGCGCGAAGCCCGTGCCTCCCAGCCGTCCCAGTTGCTGCAGAAGAAGTTCCCGTGTCAGCGGATGTTTCGTGGCGGCTTCCAGCGGTGCTTCCGTCCGGCATTCCAGCGGCGGAAGACCCTCGCAAGTCACCACCAGTTGCAGGGGAGCGCCGACGCGTGCCGTGGCCGCGATGCGAATCGGCACCGCCCGCACCACGATCTCTCCCGCAAACGTTCCGCGCCACTTCCGCGTCAGTGCCGGGTCGTCGTTCTTCCAGATCTTCAGTCCGGGACGCAGCGAGTCGAAATCGACCGAGCCGCGCGGAAAGCTCAAGTCGACCTCACCCCGTTCGGCCCCTTCCGTCAGCGCCTGGCCGCGACGTGTGATCTCAAAGACGCGGCCCCCTTGTTCCTTCCCCGCCGCACGATCTCCTTCGAAGACGACTCCATCGCCCGCCTTGAGTCGTCCCGTCAACCGCACCCGCACGCGGTGGCGGCTCACGTCGCGAACTTCCCCCACCAGCACACCGCGCTTGGCCGAGCTGTCTGCGGGAACGAGCATTTTGTGGTCGCATCCCTTCAACCACCCGACCGAGAACCCGCGAGAAAACGACAGCTCCATTTCCTGGATGTCGTGCGGGGTGAACTCGACCGGACGCCCCGCCGCTGCCGCATCAATCGCCTGGCGGTAATGCCGCGTGATGTTCGCCACGTACTCAGGGGTCTTCAATCGTCCTTCGATCTTGAGCGATTGCACGCCGGCGGCCATCAACTCGGGCACCAGCGCGTACGCAGCCAGGTCCTGCGGGCTGAGCACGTAGGGGCGTCCCGCGAGATCAACATCCTTTCCGTCGCAGACCAGTTCGTAAGGCAGGCGACACGCCTGGGCACACTGACCGCGATTGGCGCTGCGGCCGCCAAACGATTCGCTCGTCAGACATTGCCCGCTGTAGGCCACGCACAGCGCCCCATGCACGAACACTTCGAGCGGCATGTCGGTCTGCGAGCGGATCTTGGCGATTTCGCGGATCGAGAGCTCGCGGGCGAGCACGACCCGCTCGATTCCCAGGCGGGCGGCGGCCGAGATGCACTCGGCGCTCGTCAACGTCATCTGCGTCGACGCGTGGATCGACAGGGCAGGGGCCACTCGTCGAATCAACCGGACCAGACCCAGATCCTGAACCAGGACGGCATCGACCCGCGCTGCGGCGATTCGACGCACGAGCAATTCGAGCGCTTCCAACTCGTCCGAAAAAGCGAGCGTGTTCAGCGTGACGTATCCGCGAACCCCATGCCGATGCAGGAACGACACCAGCTCGGGGAGATCGTCGGGAGCGAAGTTCGCCGCGCGGGCCCGGGCGTTGAATCCGCAATCGAGTCCGAAGTAGATCGCATCGGCCCCGTTGGCGACAGCCGCCCGCGCACAGTCGAAGTTGCCGGCCGGAGCGAGAAGCTCGGGAGGGCAGGGGGGAGTCGAAAGCGCGACGGCACCGGAGGACATGAATTCAGCAGACTCGGAACAGCGATGACCAATGCAACGGCCGGCGACCGATGACGGGCCGGTCCCCGTCTGTCATCATAGCCATTCGACCCGGAAGGGGGATGCCACCGACGGAGTGAGTGACGATGCCCGCGGTCTTTGAATACCAGCACACGGTCCGGCCGGATGAAATCGACGGGCACGGGCACGTCAATAACGTCAATTACATCCGGTGGATGCAGTCGGCCGCGCTGGCCCATTCGGCCGCCCAGGGCTGGTCCACCGAGCGATACGAGCAGGCGCGGCTGGGCTGGGTCGCCCGTCGGCACGAAATCGATTACCTGCAGCCGGCCTTCGAAGGCGATCTCATCATCGTCCGCACCTGGATCGCCGACTTCCGCAAGATCACCTCGTGGCGGCGATACCGCATTCTTCGTCCATCCGACAACGTGCTGCTCGCGACCGCCCAGACCAACTGGGCCTTCCTCAATCTCGACACCCGCACACCGACGCGCATTCCCGCCGATCTGGCGTCCGGGTTTCAGGTGGTCGAAGGGGACGACCCGGACCCGCGCTGAAGTCCGCTGAAGCATCAGTCGGCTTACCGATTGTTGATAGCGCGCAGTGTTGGAACCGTCATTGCGGGCCTTCCCGGCGCAGCCCGCGCAGTCGTCAAAGTCGTCGCTGCCGCTCTTCGTTACATATCCGTTGGGTCGAAAGGTGGCACCTGTCGACCAACGTCGATTCCTCATCGCTTCGCGACCTATGTTTCGCATACGCATCCGACTTTCTGACTGGAGTTTTGCATTTCAGCCGAAATGCAGCTGAGCCATCACATGGTCCACTTTCTGCGAATGTTCCGTGACTTGCGAGATGGCCCACTCGAGGGTGGTCCGTATCGTTTCGCGCAGCATGGCTCG
>JADZEF010000122.1 GCA_020850695.1 Planctomycetaceae bacterium
AAGTCGCTGGCGTCGAAGATCAAGGATTACCTCGCCGCCCATCAGGAGACCACGGTGAGCGTGGGGCGGTTCGAGGGCCCTCCGGGGATCAGCAGCAATGTGGCGCGAATCCAGAAGGCGCTCAAGGACGAGTTGACCGCGTTGAAGATCGATACGGAGAGCGGCGGGCGGGAGATCCGAGGGGCGTGCGAGGTCAAGGTCTCTGGAGAAGGATCGGCGCGGCGGATCGAGGTGGTGATCCGCACCAAGATCGTGACCCGTCTGGGGGCCGAGGACCAGGCCTTCATCAGCCGCTTCAAGGAGAACAATCCGGGGGCCGGCCCGGCCGATCCGAAGCTGTCGGACGACGGGAAGACGGTCGAGCAGTCGGTCGCCACCGAGGACGACGTCAAGACAATCGCTCCCACAACCACCGACCTGACGACGGGGGTCGAGGGAATCGGCAAGCCGAACCAGACGAAGGAAGTGCTCAAGCAACGGGATGCCCGTGAAATCGAGAGCCTGGAGAATCCCAAGGTCTCAATCCTGCCTTCCGAACAGAAGCCGGCCGCGGACGCGCCCGCCCCGCAGTCGGTCATCACCGCGCGGCCCGACAGTCCCTACCGCCTGGAGATTCTCGTCCGCAAAGCGGGACCGAAGGACGCCCCTCCCGCACCCTATGCGCCTTGCCCCGTGGTCAACAAGGGGGGCGTCGCGGAGGTCAAGCTGAATGTCGGCGATGAGTACGCCGTCCGCATCATCAACAAGGCCAGCCACGACGTCGGGGTCCGGCTGCTGATCGACAGCCTCAGCATGTTCGAGTTCTCGAGCGTGCCCGACTACAAGCGACTGCAGATGGTGTGGATCGGGGCGAACAGCGAAGGATTAATCGAGGGCTGGCATATTTCGAATAAGGAGGTGCGGGCTTTCCAGGTGGCCAGCGCCCCCGAATCGGAGGCTTTCAAGAGGCAGGTGGCGCCGGGGGACGTGGGGACGATCGCCGCAATGTTTGTCGCATCCTGGGTTGGTGAGGTGCCGCCGAGCGTGGAAGTTCTTGGGCTGAGCCGCGACGAGTTGGGGACGGTGGTCGGTCGTCCGCTGCCGGGCCGCTTCGAGCCGAAGGTGGCACACTTCGGTCAGTCGGCCCTGGCGACGGTTGCCGTACGCTACAAGGTTCCGGATGACCTTCCTATAGGCGAGACCGTCACGCCGTGAGTGCGGAAAACGCATCGGCAATTGGGCCATGCCTGGCGGTTGACCTCTCGAATATTCATCGCGTGCGGACTCTGAACGATGATCTCTCGTAATGGTCGCCTGATTGGGAGCGGCCGGAATCCGGCCTTCCAGATCGCGGCAGGCGTGCTGGTCGTCCTGTCCGGAGGGCTTGTCGAGAATCGGGCTGCGGCCCAGGTCCGGGAGAGTCAGCCGCGGATCATCTTGAACTCCGAGGGATCCACGGGGCAGGTCTGGAAGCTGGCATTCTCTCCTGATTCCAAAGCCCTCTACGCCGCCGGGGCCGACAAAGCGGTGCACGTGTGGCATGTCCGAGAGGAAAACGACAAGCTCCGCGCTTCGCACGTCAAGACATTCCGGTGGGAAATCGCACGCGGGTATCGCGGGGCGATTTACGCGATGGACGTCTTCGGACCGCGCGGACAACCGGCAGAGATTGTGGCGGTCGGGGGATCGAGCGCGCGATCGGGTTTTGATCTGGTCCACTTCGATGCCGGGACGGGAGAAGTTCTTCGATCGCTCCCGGCCGCCGATCCCTACCGCGATCGCAAGACGTTTCGTCCGGGCCACCTGGCATCCGTCGTGAACGTGACGTTTTCCCCGGATGGACTCCGGATGGCGTCGGCCGACATGTCGGGCGAGATCCTGGTCTGGTCCGCTCCAAAATGGACGTACGGCACGAAGCGGAATCCCGAGCAGGATCAGGTCCAGGTGCGCCCGCCGATCGACCGGATGAACGAAACGATTCAGCCCGTTGTGTTCATCGATGCGAATACCCTGGCAGTCCCTGACATTCCACCGCTTGCCGGCAGGCCGTCACTCTTTCTGTATGACGTTCGAACCGGAGCCCGCTCGCCGCTGGCGAAGGCCCCTGCGTCCCCCGTGAGCGCCCTCGCTCGCGACCTGGATGGCCTGCGCTGGGCCTCCGCTCATCGGGACGGTTCGATCCAGCTTTGGTCCGGAGTCAACTCGGGGCAGGGGCCGATCGAAATCAAGAATGCCAGGAACGGGCTGCGCGTCGGTCTCTCAATGGGATTCGGTCCGGGAAATCGTCTGGCCGTTGGCAACAAATTTGACGCGAACAGGCAATCCGTGGTCGAAGTCTGGAACCTCAAGACGCGATCGATGGAAGGGCAGCGCTGGATCTCGGACATTTCGCACCAGCCGAGCGTCGCCTTCAGCCCGAATGGAAAGTGGCTGGCGCTGCACTGCCCCGAACGGCACGAAGTGGCGGTCCATCTCGTACCGGCCGCGGGGACTCCGCTCGATTTCAAGGAGCCGCAGGCTCTGACGCTTCGAGGTCGCGGGCGTCTCATCCGGCATGTCACGTTCGACACCGAGGCGCGTCGACTGCTGGGTGTCAGCAGCGAGAAGGACGATGAAGTCGACCAACAGAACATCGGAGAGAAAGGGAAAAAGGAAAAGCCGCCGGAGCGAGCGTTCGACCTCCTCAATGCGAGGTACTTTCCCGCGGCGCCGGAGAACATCGGCGGACAGCCGATCAAGTGGCGGTCGCGGGGCGACAATTCGGGAGGTTGGAAAGCGACGCTGGGAGCGTCCAGGGCCCCGGGTCAATTACATGTGACGCTGGCGAACGGTGCGGTGACCAGCTCCCTCGTGTTCGATCGGGGCGGCCAGGGGATTCCCACGGGAGCTTTCTGCTGGATTCCCGATGCTCGGGGCCAACCGGTCGCCGTGGCGATCGGCACCAAAGAGCAGAACGGAATTTTCGTTTACAGCCTTCCCGGTGCGGGGGGAAAGGCTGTCCTTCTGCGATACTTCCGCGATCACACGGGAGCGGTTCAATCACTGACGTCCACATCGGACGGGAAGTTTCTGGCGTCGGCTTCCGAGGACGAGACAGTCAAAGTCTGGAGTCTGGCCGGGCTTTCCGAAGACCGGTTCGAAGCGGGTTGGGGAGCGGCGATCACGGCTGTCGATGACGGCGTGCGGGTTGTGCGGGTGACGCCGGGGAGCATCGCTGCGCGTCGAGGCCTGAAGGTCAATGACGTGTTGACGGAAATGTCGCGGCTGGATGCGGCGCCCGCCCAGGGACGCGACATGGAGGCGGCACTGCGGGGACAGCGGCTTTATGAAGAAGTCTCATCGTTGATTCTGTCGCGTCCTGGAGAGAATGGACCTGTCGAAATCCAGCGGATGGTGCCAGGCTGGGAGCCGATGGCGACCCTCTTTTTCGATCGTGGCGGCGACTGGGCGGTGTGGACGCCGGAAGGGTATTACGAAGCCTCCCCCGCATTGGGCGACGACTTGTTCGGATGGCAGTTCAACAGGGGTGTTGGAAGCACGCCGCGGATCGTCACGGCGGGCAACCTTCGCAGGGAACTGGAACGGCCCGATCTGATCCGCGGGCTCTTCACGGTCGGTCACGTGGAGGGAGCCTTTCAAGCCCTGGGGCAGGCGATGCCCGTCGGCAACGCCGTCGACATCGCCGAGCGCAGCCTTCCAGAGGTCCGGATCGTCGAGCCGAGATTGCTGGCCGAGGCCGGAGAGACGCTCAAGGCGGAAGTCCGATTTCCCCGGGGTACGAAGGACCTGTTCCGAGAGCCGCGCGCCACCTTGCAGGGAATATCGCTGGGACAGGTGGCGATGGTCAATCAGTCCAAGGAGGTGCGGTTGTGCGAATGGAAGAATACGCTCCCCAGGACGCCGCTCGGACGCTTGCGGGTGACGCTGGAAGGAACCGATGAAACCGAAAGCCGCAGGCTGTTTGCCGACGCGGAAGTGGCGGTCAAGGCGAATGTGCCGCCGCCCAGGCAGTTCAACGTGCATTTCGTCGCATTCGCCGCGTCCGCGTACTTCGAAAAGAAGTATCCCAACCTCCTGTGTCCCGAGTCGGACGCCGAGGCGATGGAAAAAGTGCTGCAGCGAACGCAGGGAAACCACTTCCTGCTGGCGAACCCCACATTCAAGTCGCTCAATCGCCAATTCCATGCGGGCGAGGTGGCGGGCAATCTCGCCAAAGTCAAGAAAGTCGTCCGGCCGGATGATCTGCTGATCGTGTTCATCGCCGGCCATGGCGCCGTGATTGACGGCCACTATTGTCTGATCGCTCCGGGAGAAGAGGGTAAGCCTCAGCCTCCCATCCGTTGGTCAGAAATTGCCGCCCTGGGAAGCGAGTCGGTGCCCTGCCGGAAGCTCTTCCTGATAGATACCTGCCACTCGGGAGATGCCTTTCGCGATACGCCCGAGATGAAAGCCGTGTTTCAACAGCTGAGCGAATGCGTCGTCGTCACCGCCACGCAGCCGGGTCAGGTCGCCTATGAAGGGGACCAATGGGGAAACCATGGAGCATTCACGTATGCGTTGCTGGGTGGGTTGGCTGGAGCCGCGGACGCCGACAAGGACGGCGACGTGACGATCGGCGAAATCCTGGCGCACGCCGTCGAAGAGGTTCCCGCAACGACCTTCCGCCGTCAGCGCCCGCAGCACAACGCCTCGCGTCGCGCCGAAGCGCTCCTGAACCAGAAGCTCACGCGCCGCCCCTAGACGCGAGTCGAATCGCGCGCGAAGAATTCGAGTCGTGGTCGCGCTTGGTGAAAACACCGACGCCAAAAGGCTGCTTCACATCAAAGCGGCGTTAATCTGTAGCGGTCGCATCGGCATATCGCGCCTTCGTCGATGAAGGGCGACCTTTACATCTGTAAGAATCGGACTTCAGTGCGCGATCGGCATTGCGACGTCGATATACAGAGTCAGACGGCGTCCATGGGCTGCACAGACGCTTTCGATGGGCCACTTGATCGGTCATGCCGAATCGGACGACGCGGATCGGGCCGTGGGGATGCCACCCTGCGGATCGACGACCGCGTCGTCAGCGATCGAGAATCCCGGATGCCGGTGAGTTAAAGAGTTCCGCGGAGTCGTCGGACCAGGGATGGGACGGACGAACCGCTACTATTCGGGAAAAGGAATTCCATGCTTGCGCTCCGTTGTTTCGATGCGGCATCGCTGATCAGCCGATCCACGGCGTCGGCGATCGTCGCCCTTACGCTCGTCGGGCATCTTCTCGAACCGGCCGCGGAGGCACAGAACGTCCGCGGATGCCGCCAGTGCTGCCCGCCGGGGACGTCCCCTTCCGGTTCGAGCATGTCGCCGAACGGGTCGACGGCACCGGACGGATCGACGTCGCCGGACGGAACGAATGGTTCGCAGTCGACCGATCCCAACGCGGCCAATGATCCAAACAACCGGATGCTGAATCCGAATGACGTCTTCAATGATCCTTCCGCCACCGACGCCCAGGCCGGCGGCGCGACGCGGATTGCGGCGAATCCGGGATCAATCGGCGACTTCTTCGGAAGCGTTGCCGTGCCGACGCGCTACATCGGCGGCGCCGGCGTGATCGGAACGGTGGGTCGTGGAGCGACGGCTCCCGGACCGTACTCGCCGCTCGGGGGCCGGCAGAAGCTCGTGGAGCACGACAACCCGCTTCCGCGCGACCGGGCTTTCATCAACTACAGCTACTTCAAGGACGTGCCGCTCACGGACGACGGGGTGCACGTCAATCGGACGACGTTCGGCGTGGAGAAGACCTTCCTCGACGGAATGATGTCCTTCCAGGTGCGGGTCCCCACTGTGTCCACCCTCAACAGCGACGTGCAGAACAACGGTCCTCCCGACAATCGCATGTCGTCCGACACGGACTACCAGTTGGGCAACGTCAACCTGGCCGCGAAGCTGCTGGTTTATCAGACGGACGGTTTCGCCATGTCTGTCGGAACGGGAGTCACGCTTCCCACGGCCGACGACATCAACCTCTACGGGAACCTCGGGTCGGTCGCCCTGCGGTATGAAAACCAGTCGGTGCACGTTCTGCCGTTCATCGGCTTCGTGATGACGCCGACCGATCGTTGCTTCTCCCAGCTCCTGGTGCAGGCCGACTTCGACACCAACGGCAACTCGGCATACGCCACGAACGCGATCGGGACGATGGAGAACATCGGGCGATTCCAGGACGCGACGTTCCTGTACGCGAGCTGGACGACGGGTTACTGGCTGATCAAGGAGATGTGCTGCGGACAGATCCAGCACGGCCTCGCGCCGATGTTCGAGGTGCACTACAACCGCTCGCTGCGGCAGGCGGATACGGCCAGCGGAATCCTGGCCGGCGGCGGTGAATTCGGGATCGGCGAGCCCAACCCGGGCGACGTTGGCGGATCGGTTCTCGGAGATTTTGAAGCGGTCAACCTGACGTTCGGCATGCACGCGCAGTGCAGCGCGAACTGCTCGCTGACCTTCGGCTATTGCGTTCCGGCCGGCGGCCTGAGCCGCGAAGACCAGTTCAACGGCGAGGCCCGCGTGCTGTTCAACTACTTCTTCGGAAGGTGATCGGCGGAAGTTGCTGCGAGTCGAGAGGGACTCTTCTTCCGGATTCCGTGGAGCAGGCTCTGGCCTGCTCCACGGCGTCCTTTACCCGATCCCGCGGGATCGGGAAACATTCCCCCTCGACCGTCATGGCCGTGCAGCGATGCATTGACGTCGCACTTGACGTTGACGTCGCTCACCACATCGAGCGATTCTCTTCAGCCGGTCGACGGTTCTGGAAACAGTTCCGAATTGACGACCTCGTTGTCTTCGGCGATCTTCGATCGCCTCGGGATCACGTCAGTTCGGCAATCGGCTTGCCATGCGGGAGGATCGGCATTGGTCGGCCACCGCGGTCCAGAAACGCGTGATTCTGATCAATCCCCATGAAGCGATAGACCGTCGCGAGCAGGTCGTTCGGATCAAGTCGGTTGTCTTTCGGATACTCACCCTTGTCGGTCGTCGAGCCGATGACCTGGCCCATTGGCGCGCCCCCTCCCGAGACCAGCACCGACATCGCCCCCGGCCAGTGATCTCGCCCAGGCTGCATCAATCCCGAGCGCGTCCCCTTCTGCACGGTGATCCGCGGCGTGCGGCCGAACTCGCCCGAGACAATCAGCATGACTCTTCGATCGAGTCCGCGCAGATAGATGTCCTCGATGAGCGCTGCCACGGCCCGGTCGAACGGCGGCATTCGGACGCCCAGGTCGTAATACAGGTCGCCGTTGATGGCGTGAATGTCCCAGTTATTGTGGATCCGCTTCTCGTCGGTGCCCGGAATGTTGGGGGTGTTCATGTCCATCCGCACGAAGCTGCAGCCCGCCTCGACCAGCCTCCGGGCGAGCAGCGCCCGCTGCCCCCATTCATGTCGGCCGTAGCGGTCCCGCGTTTCGGCGCTTTCGAGCGAGAGATCGAACGCCCGGCGGGCCTTGTCGCTCGTCAGCAGGTTCAGCGCCCGCTGGTTGAACGTGTCCATCGAGGCCATCGAGGCCGTGCCGTCGACGTCGCGGCGAAACGTGTCGAACGCTTTCAGCAGCGCGACGCGGTCGTCCATTCGCCCTCGCAGCGAATCTCCCACCGAAAGATTGGGAATCGAAAAGCCGGGAGCGCCGGGATTTCCTCCGACCACGAAAGGCATGGCCGATTCGCCCAGGTAGGCGCTGCCGTCCCCGTACGCGCGGGCCGAACTGGCGACGTGATTCGGGACGCCGTTCTGGCGATTCTCTCGCATCTTCGCCACGATCGGGCCGAGTGTCGGGTACTCCGAAATCGGATCGACGCTCGGAGTGTGCCGTCCGCTCAGAAAGCGGACCGAACCTTGCGCGTGCTGCGAATCTTCATGCGAAATCGAGCGGATCAGGCTGAACCTGTCCGCGACACGGGCATGGTGCGGGAGCAGTTCGCACACCTGGATGCCGGGCGCGCTGGTCGCAATCGGCTTCAACTCGCCGCGATATTCGGCGGGAGCGTCCGGCTTGAGGTCGTAGGTTTCCATGTGGCTGGGACCGCCCAGCAGCCAGATGAGAATGACGGCCGTGTCCTCAGAAGCGGATAAAGCCGGCTTAGTCGAGCCTTCAGCCGACGACGCCCGGCTGCGCAGAATGTCGCAGAACCCGAGCCCGCCGGTCATCAGCGACCCGGCTTCGAGAAAGCCGCGACGGCTGAGGGCGCCGGAACACCTTGAATGATTGCCTTGAAGCATGAAACGAGTTCCAGTTCTTTCAATGGTTCAGAGCCCGCAGGCATGGCTCGCCAAGCTTATCGAAATCAGGAGTTCAACAAAATTCCAAGCCAAACGGATTCGATGTCGCCGTGTCGTCTCAATGGTTCAGCCGGAACTCGGCCGATGCGAGCAGCACGCGGCAGAGATCGATGATCGACTCGCGTCGATCGCCGGACCCCTTCAGAAATGCCAGGAGGTCGGTCCGCTCTTCCTCGGAGGGACGTCTTGCGAGGAAAGTCAGGCAGGCTTCTTCCGCCGCGGAGATGTCATCCAGCGGTTGAAGCCGGTCAATGAGGCCCCCTGGCGTGGCGAGCCATGCCGCGATCAGCCGGTCGTTTGTCAGGAACAACGACTGCTCGACCGAGGGGCGGAAGTCGACTTCGGGCTGGCCGGCGGGGTGGCCGAAGGAGGATGCGAACAACGTGAAGACGTCCTTCCAGTTGTCGGGCGGGGGGAGCCGTCCATTGATGTAGTCTTTTTGCGTGAACTTCGAGGCGGCCGGGCCAGCCGTGGCGTCGAGGCGGGCCTGCGCTCCCGTGGCGACAGCGAGGCTGCGCGCCATCTGCTCGGCCGAGAGCGGCCGCGGCAGGGCGGTGCGAAAGCGGTCGGGGCGAATGTCTGCGGCCGAGACACCTTCGGGGCATTCGCTGCTCCGCTGCCACGCGGCCGACAAGGCGATTTCGCGCAGCAGCCACTTCACGTCGCAGCGATGTGCGATGAACTCGTCGGTCAGCATCTCCAGCAGTTCGGGATGCGATGGCGGATTGGCGGAGTGATGCAGGTCGAGCGGGTGGACGAGTCCGCGTCCCATGAGCAGGAACCAGAACCGGTTGACGGCGTTCCGGGCGAACGGCCGGTTGCCCGGTGCGGTCAACTGCTCGGCCAGCGTCTGTCGCGGGCGGAACTTCGGCACGCCGGGGCTTCCGGTTTTCGGGTCCGGGGGCGTTTCGAACTCCTCACCCGGCTTGAACTCGGGGATCGGAAGCTCCCCCGCGTCGAGCAGTTTCGGACCCGTGGCCCGCTTGTCGTCGGGGACAAAGACCGAAACGAACTCGACTTTTGCTCTTGTCACTCCCTCGATGAGGAACGCCTTGCTCTGCTTGTCGGTGTGGACCTTGCTGGGGTTCAGGAACGCATAAAGGCCGAAGTAGTGGGCCTGCTTGTAGTCGTCGACGATGGGATGGTTGTGGCATTGCGCGCATTGCCAGTTGACGCCCAGAAAAATGCGGGCGACGTCCTGCGTGAGGAGATGTGCGTCGGCGCGGCCCCCGTCGATGAAGAACCGGATGGCGGGCCGCGTCTTCTCATCGGTTCCGTCGGCGGCCAGCAGTTCGCGGACAATCTCGTTCCAGGGACGGTTGGCGGCGAAGGCGGTGCGGAGCCATCCGTTCCAGGCCTCGTCGGAAATGGCCTTGGAATCGCGGCGGTCGAGCAGCATCACACTGACCGCTTCCTGCATCCGCTGCGGGTACTCGGATGATGCGAGCAAGCGATCGATGAGCTTCGTCCGCT
Source organism: Planctomycetaceae bacterium (assembly GCA_020850695.1). Taxonomy (GTDB): domain Bacteria; phylum Planctomycetota; class Planctomycetia; order Planctomycetales; family Planctomycetaceae; genus JADZEF01. Next base: position 9,773 of record JADZEF010000122.1, read on the forward strand.
TGTCGGGATCCTTATCGTCGAGGAAAGCGCGGGCGTCATCGGCCGAGGGGATCCTTCCGGCGAAGTCGAGCCACGCGCGGCGGACGAACTCGCCGTCGGACGCGGGGCCGGCTAACGGGCCTCCGGCCGCAGCGTCTATCCGCCGGTCGATCTCGCCGTGAAGCTCATCTGCATGGGCCACCGTCACCGCCCACGTGGCAACGATGATGCCGGCGAAAATCAGTCGTTGGCACCAGGCCATGAGGAGCACTCGCAATCGGGTTGGTTCAAGGACGTCCGCTACGGACGCATGGGCTGATTACGCCTGATAGACCACCACACTGCCGCCGAAATCGACATACTCCCCGCTTTTGTTCAGCTGCCTGCCGTTGCCGCCGCGCTGTCCTCCCAGATCGCCGAAAGCGGCGGCCGCCAGCCGCGCCCCGTCGGACGAGAGGTCCATCCGTCGGAATGAATTCTGATACTTCACCAGGTGAAAGCTCTTCTCTTCGCCCGGCTTCCAGAACCAGAGCGCGCCGCCCCCTTCGCTGCTGCCCGAACCAATCAGAAACCCGTCGGGATGAAACACGAGGTCCATGACCGGCCCGGTGAACGGATCGGCTGGAGTCATCACGGTCCGCGGGGCTCCGCTCTTCCAGTCAAACGCCACGACGGTCGGCGTCCCCTGGGCCTGGTTGGCATTCGTCCCCTGGAACCCCCCGCAATACAGCGTCGCGCCGGCCAGGTCGAACGTCATCGCGCGGACGCCCCCCTGCTGGTAGTGGTGGAACGTCTTGAAGAGTTGCCTCGCTTCCAGCAGTCGGACGAACGCGCCGCTATCGAGCTTCCAGTGCCGCACCATGCCGTACAAGTCGCCGCTCGCAAGCTCCGTCCCATCCGGCGTGAACGCGACGCTGAAGACCGGCTGCTCATGGCCTCGCAATTCATGGGACAGCTTGCCATCGTCCGTCGAGTAGATGCGGACGACCGGCTCGTTCCCGCACGTCGCAATCCACTTTCCGTCCGGGCTGACCGCCAGCGACCGCAGCCACGACCCGCACGCTCCCTCTATCGACCACTCGGGCTTCATCTCTGTCGCAAGAGCCTCGGGAGTCGTCCGCCAGCAATGCACCTGCCCCCATGAGTCGGCCGTGAAAAGCCGTTGAGACGCGGCGTGCGAGACCATCGCTTCAACCCACCCGCGATGGGCGTCGAACGACTCTTTCTTCTGGTCTTCGATCCGCCAGCGGGAAAGGCGGCCGTCGTGCCCTGCGGCCAGCAGAAACGCCCCGTCCGGGCTGAAGCGGCAGACGGTGAACTGCCGATCGTGCGAGCACGTTGCAGCCAGCTTGAGTGCTTTGGGATCGATCATGAGCGTGACCTGAATGCCGTGCGAAGGCGAGGGATCAACAGAGGCCGGAAAGGACGGCGCCTTCACGCCAGAAGCGCACCAATGGGCGCGTAGTCGTCGTGCGCGATGGGGAGCGGCTGCCCGCCGTTGTCGTACTCGGCCTTCTTCGAGTCGATGCCCAGCGCCTTGAAGACCGTGTGGAACACATGGCCGATGTCATATTCCTCGTTCGCGTTGAACGTCCCGAGATCGTTCGTCTTCCCGACGACCATGCCCGGCTTGATCCCTCCTCCCCCCAGACCGAGCGACCAGCACTCGGGCCAGTGGTCGCGGCCAACCCGCGCGTTGATCTTCGGGGTACGGCCAAATTCGGAAAGGACCATGACCAGCGTCTGGTCATAAAGTCCGCGGGCAATGAGGTCGTCGAGCAGGGCCGCCAGCGCGGCGTCGACCTGCGGGACGCCGTCAAGGTGGCAGTTGAAGTTGTCGCCGTGCGTGTCCCAATGGAACATCGTCACCTTGACGAACGTCACGCCCGCCTCCAGCAGTTGCCGGGCCTGCACCATGTGCCGGGCCAGCTCGCCACCGCCATACCGGGCGACGTCTTCCGCCTTGAGCCGTGCGGGGTCGAACAGGTGGGCATGGCGGGCCATCTGCTCCGCCATGTGGTAGGTGTGGTTGTACGAGTCGATGTTCTCGGGCCTGCGGTGCCTGGCGAACCGTCGATTCAATTTCTCCCGCAGCGCCTTCCGGGCCTCGTCGCGTGCGGCCAGGGCGGGATCGGGAACGACGAGGTTGTTTGGCGGCTTGCCGTCCCCCAGGGCCAGCGCCCCGTACTTCGGTCCCAGGAACCCCGCATCTTGAAACATGAACCCGCCCGAGCCGGGCTTAATGTGTATGTAAGGCGGCAGCCCGCTGTCGTTCTCGCCCAGCAACTTGACGACCGCCGAGCCCAGAAACGGATATGGCACGCCGCGGTTCTTCGGATCCCCCTGCTGAATGGGCACGACTGCCCGCGAGTGGTCCTCGAATTTCGTGTGCATGCTGCGGACGACGGAGAATCGGTCGAGCCGCGTGGCCATTTTCGGCATCAGCTCGGAGAGGTGAATGCCGGGGAGCGCGGTGGGAATCGAGCGGAACGGCCCGCCGAACGTCGTGCCGGGCTTGGGGTCCCAGCTTTCGAACTGGCTCATCGCTCCATCGAGCCAGACGAACAGAACCTGCTTCTTCTTCTGACGGACTTCCTCTGCGAGTGCCACTTCGCCGAGTGGACTCGATCCTATTGAGGCGATGCCCGCCGCTCCGAGGGCGGCTTGAATGGCTCGCCGACGCGACACGCTGTGCTCGGAAGTTCCGCAGGCGAAGGGGTGGTGCATGAGTTCGACTTCCGAGAAACAGGCGTCGCCCCCGACCACTGAAAAGTCTCCGTCGGATGCTTTCCGCCATCATGCCACACAGAAGCAGTTGCATCAACGCCCATCAATACGATGGGCTGCCAGCGGCGGGGTGGCATGCTCAAGTGAAATGCGGGTGGCATGCTTGCAGCTTTGGGCAAGCGTGTCTTTGGTGGCGTGTCGCGGAATCAACGCGATCTGAGTTCCCGATCGCTTTCGTACGATCGTCGTCGAACTCAACCGCCACGTCCGACACCGGCGGCGCGTCGTACCAATACGGCCTCCGCGATCTCGAAACCTCGTCGACCGGGGCGATCGCCGACTACGTCTACGACGGCCTCGGCCGTCTCGACAAGCTGATCCACTACCGTCCGGACAGCACCCCGCAGGCCCTCTCGAACAACCTCGTCAACGCCCTCTTCGACTTCACCTGGCAGCCCGACGGAAAGCTCGCCCGCCTCGACGAGATCACCAGCGCCAACGGAGCCCTCCTCAGCGCTCTGAACGCCGGCAGCGGCAACGTCGCCACGAGCTACGCGTGGACTTACGACGCTCAGGGGAAGCTCACCCGCGAGGTGATCGTAAGCGATCCACGAACCGCACGGTCGTGTGGCCTGCTTCCGGAATCTGGGGGCGGGACCTTCAGCGGGACCAGCGGCGGTGAGCCTCGGGATGGCGGGCCAGCCAGACGTCCGGCAGCAGAGTGAGCAGAACGGCCTCGTCCGGAGCGTTGCTCATGGTTCGCGACGAGCTCGCAGCCAGCGTCGTTAGCAGGTCGCGGACATAGGCCCACGGTTCGACGTCGTTGGCCTTCGCGCTCATGACGACGCTGTAGAGGACGGCCGCCGTCTGGCCGCCGCGGTAGGAAGCCTGCCTCGCAGTACCGCACGAAGCCCTCCCAACGCGGCAGCACGTAGCCGATGGCCTCGCCCATCGGGCTCTTCGGGAACATCCCGCCAAAACCGCTCCTTCGCCGAATCTCGCCCACGCATCCTCTCAACCATCGTCGAGCTCCTGAATCCTGGAACGAACAACATCAGGTCCCAGGCGATTCCGCTCGACAAGATGCGGTTCGTGGATCGCTTACCCTCAGTCGATCGGCGATTCCTTCTGAAGTGCCAGAATCTCCGGTTCCGCCAGGGCGAGGCGGTAGAGCCGCACATCGCGGATTCGGCCGCTGAAAAAGTCCTGTTCGCCGGCCCCGATCCGTAACGGCGAATCTGTCGAAAGATCGAATTCCTCCGACCGGAACGGCGCGGACTTCGCGGCCATGCGCCCCTCGACATAGAGCCGCAGTTCCCCGCCGCGACGCTGGGCGACGAGATGCTTCCAGCCAGGGCCGAGATCCTTGTCGTACGACACACACTCGCCAGCCTTCACGGAATAGACGCTGCCTCGCACGCCGGTAGGAGCGTCTTTCACCGAACTGGTGCAGCTTCCCAGGCTCGCGAACAGTAACCCCTGGTAGACGGACAGGCTGGTGACTCGGGTCCAGTTATTGATCTCCTTGCGGACGGGATCCGTCGGCGGGCCAGGCTCCCAGCCGGAGGGCGAGAAGAACTTGTGGAGCGAGGTCCAGCCCCGCTCATCGTCATACCTCGACACTTCGCCGCGCGGGATGGCTCCGGCGTAGAGTTTCCCGTTGTAGACGGTCAGCGCGTTGATTTCCGTGCCGTCTCCGAGGCGTCCGCGGTCCCGCCACCGCTCGCCCCCCTGATGTTCCACGACCCGTGCTTCCGGCCACATTCCGGCCAGCAATTTCCCGCGAAAGACCTCCAGCGAATGGACCTGCAGGAGCGGCTTCTGATCGACGGGCGTGTCGCCGATCGGCGTTCCCGCGAATTCCCAGCGGTCACCGTCAAACGAATAGACGTTGGGGTAGCCGACATACAGCTTGCCGTCGTGGACGGCCATGGCGTGCGGATAGCAGTTCTTCGGAGGCTCGGCCGGAAACTCGCCGGCAACGGCCCAATCCCTGCCCCCTTTCCAGACGTGGACCCGGTAGGGACGGCCCGTCCACTGCTTTTCACCCGGCGGAGGAAGGCCGCGATCTCCACCGACATAGAGCCGGCCGCCATAGGTCGCCATGCAGTTGATGCGCAGCATTTCGCCGGGTTGGCCGCAATCGGTCCAGGTCGTCCCTCCCTCGTACCGATAGACCCGCGCCGGCTCGTAGTCGCCAGAGAACACGCGGGTCCAGTCGTACGTCGACGTGCCCGCGTACAAATGCCCCTGATGCACGATCAGCCCCATCACGCCGGTCGTCTTCCGCTGCCCGACGCGGCCGCAGTCGATCCATGTCTTCCCGCCGCCGTAACGAAAGACGTGACACCAGTCGGCTTCCTTCTCAGCATCGACGATTGCCGCGTAGAGATGACCGTCGAAAACGGTGAGCGAATTGCTGACGTAGTTGCTGGTCGGGCTGGGGCGGCCGCAATCCTGCCACTCGCCGAGTTTCCCATCGTCGATGCCGAAGTAAACGTGACGATCATCGCCCGACGACTGATACCCTCCGGAACTCGCCTTCAGGTTCAGCGTCACGCCCCGGCGAGCCCGCGGATCGTACAAAGTGAAGACGTCTCCCAGCGTGTCGTCGACGACCTTGTCGGTGTGAACCCAGGCGGAAATCGTAAAGTCGCCTCGCCCCAGTCGAAGCGTTTCATGACTCGGAACTTCGACGAAGGTGGAACGACCGTCGAAACGGCTGGTCTTGAGATCCGCGCCGTGATTCCGGCCGTGATTGTTCCGGCCCGACGAATCCTGGCAGTCCCCTCGCAGTTTCCAATGGCCGACGAGGTCGCGCTGCAGGTCAATGTCGGATGGCGTGTCCTGAGCGGAGGCTGCCGGAAAACGGAGGCCGAGGCTTCCGAGACACAGAAGGCCGAACAGCGTTCGCCGCAAGATCCCTCGTCGTGACATTTTGCCCTCGCGTCTCACAGGCCCGCTGTCGCTTGGCTCACATCGGATCTATTCACTTCAACAGATGCTTTGCAAAAAAGTCAAACATGGCCCGCTCCGCACGCTCGGCGTCCGCGCCTTTGAATCCGTGTCCCGCTCCGTCCAGCGTCAGCAGTTCCACCTCCACGTCGGTTGCCTTCAACCGCTCGTGAATCCACTCCGCCTGCTCATAGTTCACGTACGTGTCTTTCGTGCCGTGGATCAGCAGCGTCGGGGCGGCGTTGGGCGTCACCCAGTACAGGGGGCTGGCCTGGATGTGGCGGCGGTGTTCCTTCGTCGCGTCTCCGCCGAGCCATAGCGGCAGGACTTCCGCCGCGTCGACGCTTTTACCGTAGGATCTCGTGAGGTCACTCGGACCGTAGTAGTTCTCCGGCATCAACTCCCGATCTCTTTCTTCTCTCAGAGATTCTTCTCCTCTTCTCCAGGCGTAGAATCCCGACCGGCTCACCTCCAGCAGTTCGGACACCTTCGAGGCCGCGAAGCCCTCGGCAATCACCGGCTGATCGATCCCCGCATACACGTCCCTCACCCGTCGCGGCCGAAAATGGAGAGCGCTTTTTTTAGGATATCCCGCTCCCGCTCGACTCGCCGGAACTCGGCTTCCAACTCCCGCACCCGAGCCTCCAGGCCCTCCGCCGTCGAATCACCGCGACGGATCAGCTGCCGCTTCCAACGAGACCGCACGTTCGGCCCCGAAAGCCCCAGCCGCTCGCAGATCGACGAAGCCGAGTGCCCATCCAGGGGCATCTGCACCACCTCGGCCTTGAACACCTCTGTCAACCGCCGACGCCGTCGCGGCTCACCAGCATCCGAACTCTCTGGCTGCCTTCTCGACATCGGACGCACTCCTTGAACCGTCCAGAATAAGCACGCCGGCTGTCCGAAAAACGTGAAGCAGGTCACTTTGACGTGGGCAGATCAAGCCACCAGCACGTCACCAGGGCGGAGACAGCCTTGTGGACCTGCCAATCGCCGATCCACGGCGCATCGCACGGTCGTGCATCGACCGTCGTTTCGCGAGACGCACGGATCTTTCCCGCAGCGCTCCGCTCATTTCCCGTCACCGCGGAATCGGTCCGCGCTGATCGACCGAGCGACACACGAGTGAGAAAGGTCCGAACGATGAACGTCTCCCTGACCGCGTGGCACGAGCAGCAGCGCTGCACCTGGTGCGAGAAGGAGAAGGAGTCCGTCTCCGCTTCCTACGACGACGGGTTCCTCAAGAACGCGCCCATTTGCTGGGGCTGCCTGCAGAAGGCCGTGAAGGTCCGCAGCCGGCAGGAACCTGCGAAGGCCCCGGCGAAGCCCGCCTGATTGATGCGACCAACCATCGGATCACGGGCCGCCGCGCAGGGACGGTGGTCCGGTCGACGTTGGATTGTCTGTTCCATTCCCCCCCATCCCCATGAGTGTCCTTCAGTCCTTCTGCGATCGAGTGCTGTCTCTGGTTCGCGAGCCCATTGGCCTCGCCGGCCTCGCGCTGACGAACACGTTCGTCGGCGAGCACATGCTCGTGCGAATGCGTGAGTTCACGCACAAGTGCGGACATGCCGGCTTCGTCGTCGAGGTCCGACTTCGGAGCGGCCGCGAACCGTTGATCGCCTTATTCGACGAACTGGAAATGCGCGAAGTCTGCGAGCTGCTGCAGCAATGCATCGCGACCGCGGACGAACGCCATCGAAGCGAGACATAGTCCGGTGCACCGGGAGTCGCTCCCTGCCGACTCCCGGCCGGACCGGGGATGAGGAATCCCGGACGAGGCGGACGGCGTCCTCAATGGACCAGTCGGCCGACCGGGACGAAACCTGCGACGGATCGCTGATTGCCCGCACGGGGACGACCTTTCCGCCCATCCGTGCCAAGACTCTCGTCAATCGCGTTGCGCCGCGTCGCAGCGCATGGCAGTCTCCCCTCCTTGCCGCAACGTGCGGCGAGGATCGAATCAGCGTTCCTTTTCAGAGGAGCAGGCCGATGTCCCAGAAGCGTCCCGAGAAGGTCTTCCGTGTGGGCTTCGTGAGCGCGTCCGTGTTCGCGCATGACGTCGAGATCGACGGCAGCAAGCGGACGATGCGGAGCGTCAGCATCCAGAAGCGGTATCTGGACGGCGAGGAGGTCAAGTACACCTCGTCGTTCAACCTGGCGGAACTCTCCCAGGCGATCCGCGTGATGGATCTGGCGCAGCGCTACGTCGAAGCCCGTGAAGCGGAAGTCCAGCTCGGCGACTGACTGTCATCACCCCGCTGGTTCGCGTCACCCCGGCAGGCCCTCGCTTGAGGACCTGCCGGGCATTTCTTCACCGCAGTCACTCACCGTCCATCGCCGGATCGGAATTCCCTGCCATGTATCTGACCGTCCGCGAAGTCGCCACGCGGTTACGCGTGAGCGCGTCGTCCGTGTACCTGCTCGTCGAAAACGGTCGCCTCTCGCATCACCGGATCGGTGCCCGCCGCGGTGCGATCCGCGTGAGTGAGGAAGACCTCGCGGCGTATCTCGCCCACTGCCGGCAGGAAGGAACGGAAGGGCGTCCTGCCCCTCCGCCCGTCACCCGTCCGAAGCTCAAGCACATCCGGCTGTGATGCCCGCTCAGCCGACGGCCTTCTCCAGCTGGGAACGCAGATGCGTGGGATTGAGAGACAGATGCTGATAGACCTTCGCCAGCATCGAAGGATCGCTGTGGCCCATCAGGATCGCAACCGTCAGCGGATCGACGCCGCGCTGCAATGCGTGCGTCGCCCACGAGTGCCGCAGGACATAGAGCGAGTACGGCGCGACGAGGCTGCGGGACTTCTTTCTGAAGAGTTTCCGCCTGGCTTCGCCCAGCAGCTCCCGCTCCGTCTTCGGACGCCTCTTTCCCCGCTCCGTCTTTTCCCGCTTGAGCGTCGCGGCGAACTCCTTGATCTCCGCCTCGTCGAGTTCGATGTCCTGCTCGGCCATCCGGCGGCGGCCGATCTCGTCGCGGATGCGGGCGAACGCGCAGTTGACGGCATCGGTCGTCCACCGACGGCCCGCCGAGTTGCGGAAGACGGTTCCCGGCGGCTGCGAAGCCATCCGCCGCTCGACGATCGCGAAGGCGGGATCGGTCATGTAGACGACCCGCGACAGCTTCTTGTTCTTCGATTCCGACTTCGGGAAGACCCAGCGCTTGTGGGCCGCGTCGACGTGCCGCGACTCCACGCGCAGCGACTCCTGCGGCCGACACCCCGTCTCCCACGTCACCACGAGCAGATCGCGGAAGTCGGCATCCGTCGTCGCGGAGAGAATCTCCGCATACTCGTCGGGCGTGACGACGATCTCGCGGCGCTCCGCCGCGGGCACTTCCAGTTCGGCGATCGGGCTCTTTTCAAGGTAGCCCTGCCGGACTGCCCACCGCAGGCATCGCGTGATCGTCCGCAGGTAGTTGCGGCGCGACGTGATGGAGAAGTCGTACCCGTCCACCCACTGCTGGACGTGATAGGGCTTCAGTTCCGCGGCCCGCATCTCCGGATACTTCCGGGCGAGCCGCTCCAGCCGGTAGCGATACCACTCGTAGGTCTCGGCCGCGCGGTGCTTTTCGAGCCACTCCAAGTACGCGTCGATGATCGCGAGGAGCGACTCAGACGGGACCGGCCCGGCCACGGCGCCGCGTTTCTTCGCGGTCATGAGTCCGTGATAGCGGTCAAAGGCGGCATCCCGGTCGGGACCGAGATTCAGCTGCTTCCCGTCGATCTGGACGTACCACTGCTTCCGCGACGGACGGAAAAACGGCTTCGGGAAATGAGGCATTGCGAACCCTCCGGCAAGTCATTCATGACATACCAGAGCGGGCCGGAAGGCTCGCGGCCCCGCACGGACGCGGGGCATTTCTCTGACAACTTCTCTGACAGAAGGGTTCGGGCGACGTTCACTGTCGCCGTAAGTCCTTACCTACCAAAGTACACCCCGCAGGGCTCGAACCTGCAACCTTCGGTTCCGTAGGTCGGGAAACCAACCCCTCTCATCCTGAGATCATTGGTTCGGAAGTCAAACGCGGACCGCGGGTTACGCAGTACAGCTGGCAAGCATCAGACTGCCGACATTTTCCATATTCTACGGCATTCAGGGCGGAAATCGAGTCCATTCTGTACCGGATTCCGTACCACGCCATTTCGGCCTCCAGCCTTCGGAACTCCAGCACTTCCCGCGAGGAGAGCCTACCGTCCAGGAATGGGTCGCCCGCGCGGAGAACCTGATCCTTACTGGTTCTTTCGACTCGGGGCGACGACTGTAAATCCGATCGAACCGGAAACGCACATGGGCCCAGTTTTCTTGAGCGAGTCGGTCACACGGACGACCGCGCCGGATTCTCCAGGCCCCTCTTCGCCCTTACCGCGGGAGATTGCATGGTTGACGCGCTCGGCTGTCAACGGTTCCAGCAAGACACCGTCGTCCCACCAGACCGTGCCTGCGGAACCGGCCGCAGGCGTCCAGACGGGTTTATTTCGGGACGACCATTCGCGATAGGGAGGGAGCCGCTCATTCGACGCGATGACGGCGAGGACCGTCAACCCAGTCCCATCGCTGAGTCCATAGCGCAGGCTTCGTGACTTCGAAGGATAGCGCGGGCGGTCGGACAAGGGAGGCGCTTCGGCCTCGTCCTCCGGAAAGCAGAGTTCGACCACACCGTCCGGCCGGAACGCGAGCAGATAGGCATAGGCAGGGCGGGACAGTTTGGCCTCAATTGTGACCTGATCTCCCAGGGACGCCGCGAAGGACTGTTGGCCGACAATTCCCTTGTCGACCTCATCGTCGATGCCGACGCGAGCGAAATGCCGAACGTTGATCCACACGATCCGCAAGGGATCGGCCTGTGGCGGCCCGGGCGGTGTCGGTTCGTGCGGAGATGCCGGTGTTGGTCCGCCATTCGCGGACGTCGCGGCGCGATCGGCGGGAAGGTACATGATAGTCGCCACCACCAAAGCCGCCACGACGAGCGTGCCCACGAGGGTCGCAGGCCGTCGGAGTCTTTCCGAGGACGACAGGCCCCCCGAACCGTCTGATGTTGCCTGATGTGGGGATGCCAGTGCCAATTCCTCGACGAGGAGTGACTGTGCGACCTCGTCGGCTGAGGCGGGACGCGCCTCCGGCGACTTCTCTAGGAGCCGCATGACCAGATCGGAGAGCGCTGGTGGAATCGACGGGTTGATGGTGCGCGGCGTGGCGGGCGTGTGATTCGCGAGCGCGGACAGGATCGCCAGGAGATTGCTTCCGTCGAATGGCCGTCGTCCGGTCGTCATCTCATAGAGGATGCACCCCAAGCTGAATAGGTCGGCGCGAGAATCGACGACGCGTCCCGCGGCCTGTTCCGGGGCCATGTAGGCCGGGGTGCCGAGGACCGTGCCGGGCTGAGTGAGCGGTTCATCGTCCGTGCCTCGGGCCAGACCGAAATCGAGAATGCGGACGTTCGTCCCTTCGCGCGTCTCCTCCAGCCAGATGTTGTCCGGTTTGAGATCGCGGTGCGTCAGGCCGCGTGCATGTGCTGCCGCCAGCCCTTCCACGGTTTCGCGAGCGATTCGGATCGCTTCCAGGAGCGGCAGATCGGTGCCACGCCTCAGTCGCGATGCGAGTGATTGCCCGGCCATGAGCGGCATCACCAGGAACGGAATCCCATTCACTTCGCCGACGTGGTGGATTACGACGATGTGCCGATCTTCGACGGCTGCCGCGGTCTGGGCTTCCCGGAGGAACCGTTCTTTCGCCCGTGGTTGCGACGCCACTTCGGGACGCATCAGTTTCATGGCAATCGTACGGCGGAGCTGCGGATCTTCGGCCCGAAGCACGACGCCCATTCCGCCCGCGCCGAGGATGCCAAGCACCCGGTACTCACCGAAGCGGCCCAGTTCTCCAGCACGGTCCGGAGGCGCAAGGATCTCCTTCAGAAACGAATCCGAACTCCCTTCATGAGGAAATGCACTGACCGCGCGATCGAATGTTTCGTCAGGCCCACACGACGGAGTCATCACACTGACGGCAGATTCAAGCGACACGTTCACTGCGCGACTGGAGACACCCGATTGACCGACAGAGAGGCCCCCCTGCAGATGTTGTTTGAGGTTGCCCTGGAGAGGGGAGAGAAAGTCATCGTCCGCTTCCGCATCGTCGGAGAGATACTCCGAAAGCGCCGCGCGGACATCCGGAGCCAGCGCGGCGAGAAACGGTTCCCGTGCGGCATCCGAGAGTTGGGCGGCTTGGCGATACAGTCGCTTCAGTTCGCGGTAGTCGGCCATCAGTCGAGTTCCCGCTGCAGTCGACCCTTCAACCATTTTTTCGCGAAACGCCACTCACTCTCGACTTCCGTTTCGGGGATGCCGAGTTCTTCAGCACTTTCCGCGGTCGTCAAGCCGCCGAGAAACCTCAACCAGACGATCGTCGCAGCCTGTTCATCCTGGGCGGCCAGTTGGTCGATCACTTCGGCCAATTCACCAAATCCGACTCCGTACTTTCCACGGATTTGGTCGAGCATGCAGTCCCAGGGATGTTCTTCGGTCCCATCGGCCGGAGTCATCCCGACAGGTGCGGATTCTCCCATCAGAGCGTCGTCGGGACGACGATTCCAACCTCCGCCGCGTTTCGGGGTTCGTCTCTTCCGCTCCTGCTCAATCAGAAGTTGCCGCATGGCTCGGGCCGCCACGAAGTAGAAGAAGCGGCGATTGTTGGCTGCCCGGAGATCGCCCAAGGCCGGTGGCGCACCCGTCGCATCCGACGCTCTGTGCATGAGGCGCAGGTACGCCTCGTTGATGAGCGCCGTCGTCTGCAGATTGTGGTCCTTGCGCCGCTCACCCGCCATCTGTCCGGCGGCAATCTTGTGGAGTTCGTCATAGACC
>JADZEF010000123.1 GCA_020850695.1 Planctomycetaceae bacterium
CGAAGTTCCCCGGTACCCCAACGGGGTACGACGATCAGCGTCGAAGAAGCGGAGTAATCCGAGCCCACCCGCACGCAGAGTAGAACCCCGTTGGGGTTCGCATCGTTTTCCACTGTCCACCCAGGGTGCGTTCACTTCGTTCGCGACCCTGGGCTACTGCGTATAACGCCGTTGGCGTAAAGACGAAGAGCCTGCCGGGATAGTCTGCTCGTCCAACTGTCGATCGATGGCCGTCAAATACTCGCTTTGCGATCGTGTCTCACACTCGCGGCCGGTCATTTAGTGCTTCATCACAGATTGATTTTGGGGTTGGGTGGCCGGGTCCGAGGCTTTACGAAAGCCCGGAACGCACGAGAACAACCCCCATTTCTCGCGCTGATGCAGCACGAGTCGCAATCTCATGCACCCCTTCGGCGCAGAGAATCTTTAGCAAGAGCCCGCTCGATGCATCCACCGCGGAATCGACAAAACGTCGATCAGTTCAGGCTGTAGAGCGACTCGGCCGGTTCCTGCTCCAGCAAGTGCCGCTCGTTGCCGCGTCCGCGATAGAACAGCCACACCAGCAGCGGCGCCGCAATGACCGTGCAGACCGCCAACGTCAGCCATGAATAGCCGATCGCTGCATGCGCCCCTTCGCGCTCGATCTCGAACCACGCGGCGAACGGCCCCTTCTCAAGCACATCCGCATCGAAGCGGCTGCGGACGATCTGCAGGCCGTTGTAGATGATGTGGAACACCACCCCCGGCAGCAGGCTGCCACTGCGGACCGCAATCAGTCCCAGCACCGTCCCGAGAATGGCCGCGTTGAAAGCCTGTTGCGGGATCATGTGCATCAGGCCGAACGCCAGGCTCGAAAACATGATCGCCACGCCGTTGCGACGGTTCTCGCGGAACCCGCTCAGGATGAACCCGCGGAACGCCAGTTCCTCGCAGATCCCGGGCGCCACGGCGAACGCCAGGAACGTCAGGCCCACCGGGATCTTCGAGTCCGACATCGCCCGCACCGCCGCGACCGCACTCTCGGGGAGCGGCGGGAAGAATCCGTCGAGTTGCGTCATGACGGCGAGCGAAATGGGATGCAGGCAGAGCGCCAGCACCGCCGACGCCAGCAGAACGGAGAAGTCGGGCCACTTCAGCGACAACGTCTGCCGCAGGCTCGTCGTCAGGATGGCGCCCATCAAGAGAGCCGGAGCCGCAATGATGGCCACCTGCTGAATCATCAGCAGCTGCAGCATGACGATTTCCATCGACTCCTTCGGCGTCCCGTGCATGCGGTCCTGCATGAACTTCATCGCGCCGAACTGCAGCAGCATGATCGTCACGAAGCACATGCCGGCTTCCGCGAAGCTCGGGGTCGGCCCCTTGTCGCGCATCACGCTCTTGACCCACAGCCGCAGATCGAACCGCTCCGCCTCGCGGAACAGCACTTCCTCGCGGCTGAACTGCTCAATGGCCCACCACAACGCCAGCCCCGCATAAGCGAAGCTCGTGATCAACACGGGGATGGCATAGATCAGAACGGCCATCGCCCCGGGGGCTGCCAGCACCTGCCGCAACAGAAGCGCCACGCCGATCACAGGTGACACGCTGTAGAACGGCGTGATCTCGATGCCGGGAGACATGCAGAACACAGTCAGTCCGAGAGTCACCATCAGCAGCGGCGTGAGATAATACTGGCCTTCCTTGGTGCTGCGGGCGAACGTCGCCAGCGACAGGCACAGGGCGCTGAACAGCGCTGCGAGCGGTAGAACGAGCAGCACCACCCACACCATTGAGGCAGCGGCCGGAGGTTGGAGATCACCCAGCTTCGACATGGCCCCGCCGGCCACCGACGCCATATATCTTGAGGTCATCCCCATGCTCAACAGATTGAGCAATGCGGTCGAGACCGAGAACATCATCACTGTGAAAAACTTCCCCAGCACAATCTCAGACCGCTTGGCGGGACAGATCAGCAGGGTCTCCATCGTCCCGCGTTCCTTCTCGCCCGCCGCCAGGTCGATGGCGGGATAGAAGGCCCCGGTGACGGCCCACACCACCAGCAGCGCGGGGAACATGCGGCTCCAGATGCTCGCCGAGATCTCCGCATCGCCGGCCAGGTCCTTCCGGTCCGGATTGACGGGCTTCGTCCAGGTATCGGGCAGTCCAGATTCGACCAGGCGGCGGCTGAGCAGCTCCTGCTCCCAGTTCCGCAGCACCGATTTGATCCGCATTTCCGCCACAGCCGACTTGTCGTTTGCGCTGTCGTAATAGACGGCGACGCGCGGCACCGGCAGTTCGGCCGTCGCCGCCTCGCTGCTGGTCGGCACGGCGTCGGTCAGGGCCTGGGCAAACCCTTCCGGAACCACCACGACCGCCTGCACGCCAAGATCTTCCAGCTGCTTCCCAAACCGCGCATTGAGCTTGATCCGCTCGTCGGCGAAGCCTGCCGAGATGTCATACTTCTTCCGGCTTTCGGCCTCGTCGTGCAGACGATCCAGCTCGGCGCGGCGCTCGAGGTTCTGGCGAATCGCGGGGAGTGCCGCCACGATTCGCTCGCGGACCGTCATGTGATCGCGGGCGCGGGCTTTCGTCGGCTCTTTTCCGGAGGATTCCGCTGAGACAGTCTCGGCTTCAGTCAACGCCGTATCGGTCAGGACGACCAGTTTCGAGCTTTCGGACGTGTCGAGCGGAAGATCGCCGCGCCGGTCTTCGCGGCTGTGGAACCACTCGGTATTGAACCGCTCCCCCTTGATGAGGGGAGGATTCTCCGGAAGGTGGTTCGAACCCAGGATGAGAACCGTCCGCGGCTGCTCCTGGAACAGCAGCAGCATCTGCATCATGCCGATGCCGAGCGCCGGATACAGCAGGATCGGCAGCACCGCCATCATGAACAGCGTGCGGCGGTCGCGGAGCTGGTCGCGAACCTCGCGAGCGAAGATGAGTCGGACGTTGTTCCAGCTCATGGGGAGGGACGCGGGTGGAGTGTCGAGGGTCTAGTGACGTAGAAGCCTGGTTTCGACATCAATGCATTGCGGTGACGGGCGATTCAGACGTCAACAATCGTCGCTTGCGGGTTCGCTGTGCGTCGCACTCACGCCGCGCCCGCCAGTTCTCGTTCGTGCTCGCGGATCAACTCGAAGAACAACTCTTCCATGTCCGGCTGATTGTATCGGGATGACAATTCCTGCCGCGTGCCGATCGCCAGGATCTTCCCCTTGTAGATCACGGCGATGCGATCGCACAGCTTCTCCACTTCCCGCATGATGTGCGTCGAGAAGATGATGCACTTCCCCTGCGTCCGCAGATCCTTGATTTGCTCGAGGACGTTGCGGGCGACCAGCACGTCGAGCCCCGACGTCGGCTCATCAAAAATCAACACCGGAGGGTCGTGAACGATAGTCCGGGCGATCGACACCTTCTGCTTCATGCCGGTCGACATCTTCGAGCCGAGCAGGTCGCGGATCTCGTTCATCTGCAGCGTGGTGAAGATTTCGTCCAGCCGCGATTTCAAGCGATCTTCCGGCAAGCCATAGAGCCGGCCGAAATATTCGACCATCTCCCACGCCGTCATGCGGTCGTAGATGCCGGTGTTGCCCGACATGAACCCGATGTGGGCGCGGACCTTTTCGGGCTCTCGGGCGACGTCGTAACCGGCGACGAGGGCACGCCCCGAGGTTGGCGTCAGGACCGTGCTGAGGATGCGAAGGCAGGTCGTTTTGCCCGCGCCGTTCGGACCGAGCAGCCCGAAAATCTCGCCCGGCTGAACCTCGAACGAGACACCGTCGAGGGCGGGGATGGGACCGCGCTTCAGGTCAGCGAAACTCTTCGAGAGGTGCTCGACAGAGATCATCAGGCCGTCCTGCCTCGGGATCACGGGGAGTCGACTGGACGGCGAAACCGCCGAGCGCCGTCGAGAAAGACCTGTCCCCCCTTTCCATCAACGAAAGAGGGAACGACATTTCGACCAGCCGCCGCGGTTTTCACCTTCACGTCAGTCAACGAAGGGACCCCGATCCCCCGACGGGAAGGTCGGTCGCCTGTGCAAAGTCTACCACACGTGCGGAGAGTCCGACGTTGACGGAACGCAACATTTCCGGACGCCCGCAACGATCCGCACGATTGTATGGGGCACGCGACGATCGCTGAGCCTGATCGGAAGGCTACTTGCCACGCGCCTTCTGAATCGCATTGACGGCCACCTTGGCTCGGAACTCGATGATCCGCTTCCCCCACTCGCGGGTCTTCTCGACCGGATCCAGATCCACCCCATTGATGCGGAACTTCCCCGCCGCCTGCCGCTCCTTCATCCGCACCGAGTTCGGATCGATTGACAACATGACGGCCGTCATGCCGAAGTCATCGTGCAGCCCCTCGTTCTCCTGCTTGATGCCGTTCGACTCGAGGAACTTCGCCACGTCTCCATAGTTGTAGTACTCGGGAATGAAGGAGACCTTCACTCCCTTGTCCTTCCACTTGTCGTTGAGCTGCTCGGCGACCGCCTTCATCCCCTTCTGATTGCCGCCGCTGTCGCCGATCAGCACGATGTGCTTGAACCCCGTCACCTGGAACGACGTGACGATGTCCACCAGCAGCCGCCGATAAGTCTCCTCGGTCAGTCCGACGGACCCCGCATACTTCATGTGCTCGGTCGGCGGGTCGAAGTTCCCCTCCGGCACGAAGGGAATGATCGGAGCGACGAGCGTGTCGCCCAGCTTGCGGGCGATGGCTTCGGTCATGCCGCGCAGCACGATGTTGTGCTTGTTGGTCACGAGGTACGGGCCGTTCTGCTCAAGCCCGCCGGTCGCAATGAGGATCGTGTCCTTGCCCGCTTTCATCGCATCGCGAATCTCCATCCAGGTCATGTCCTCGGTGAAGACCGACTCGCGGACCGCAATCGGCCGCGGCGTGGCGGGGTCGGGAGCCACCGGGTTCGGTGCTGCGGCGAAGGCAGCGAACGCAGCCAGCATTCCAGCCGTGAGAACAGTGCGCATCGGGAATTCCTGCGAAGGGAATGTCGGAATCAGCGACGAACGATTGAGATTTCCTCGCGTGCCCGGCAGCATGACCGTGTTCCCGCACGGCGGCAAGCGCTCCCGACGCATGCCCTAGGCCCACTCATCCCGGAATCATCCATGCTGCTCCGCACCACGCTCATGACTACGCTGCTCGTGCTGCCACACTTCGCTCAGGCCGACGATCTGGCCGACCAGTTCGAGAAGCGGATCTATGAGAATGACAAGGGCGAATCGCTCCCGTACCGCTACCTGCCCGCGCCGGTTCCAATGAAGGACGATCCGAACGCGAAGTTTCCGCTCGTCATCTTCCTGCACGGAGCCGGCGAACGTGGGACCGACAACACCAAGCCGCTCGTGCATGGCGTGAAGACGTTCGCCATGGACGAGTACCGCAAGAAATACCCGTGCTACGTCATCGCCCCGCAATGCCCGGACGGCAAGCGGTGGGTCGAAGTCGATTGGGCTCTCGACAGCCACACGATGCCGGAGAAGATCAGCGACCCGTTGCGGCTGACGATGGAGCTGGTCGATTCGCTACTGAAGTCCGGCAAGGTCGACCCCGACCTCGTCTACATCACCGGGCTTTCAATGGGCGGGTTCGGAACCTGGGACGCCGCCCAACGCTTCCCGGACAAGTTCGCCGCTGCCGCGCCCGTGTGCGGGGGAGCCGACCTGGAGCAGGTGAAGCGGCTCAAGAACATTCCGCTCTGGACATTCCACGGCCTGAAGGACACGGTCGTGAAACCGCACCGCTCTCGGAAAGCCGTGGAAGCGCTGAAGGCCGCCGGCGGCGACGCGCGGCTGACCGAATACCCCAACGTCGGCCACAACAGCTGGGTGAACGCCTACAACACGCCCGAGCTTTACGAGTGGATGTTCTCACAACGCCGCGGCAAGAGGGCCAACTGAGAAAAGTAGCCATCACGTGTGCACCCGCGCACGCAGCACCCCGGCTGCGGCTCTGAGCAGCCGGGGTGCCGAATCAAACGACTCACGAGGTCGAAAGTCCTGGCTTCGGCGTCAATGACGGTCGTCTTTCGCGGCGCGAAAGACGACCATCACAACTTCTCGCGCGTCGTCCGCACCGCGGTCCCCGGCACATGCAGGTGCAGCAGCACCTTCTGCAGCAGACGCCCGGCCGCGGGAGCCGCCACGTCCCCGCCGAAGCCGGTCCCCGCATCGTTCGGCTCGTCGACCATCACCAGCACGAGAGCCTGCGGATCCTCGGCCGGCGCCCCGCATACGAACGACGCGATGTACTTCGAGTGCGAGTACTCACCCGTCTCAGGGTCCAGCTTCTGGGCCGTCCCCGTCTTGCCGAAGAACGAGTAGTTGCGGCTCTTCGCCTTCTTTCCGGTTCCGCGCTCGACCACCTGCGTCATCGGCTCGCGGACCAGCCACGCCGCCGTCTCGGCCGAGCAGACTCGTGAAACCACGTGCGTGTCGGCCTCGTTGGCACTCGTCGCGAACCCGCCGGGTGTCGCTCCAACTTCCTGCTGTCGCATCACCAGCCGCGGCGTCTTCAGCAGTCCACCATTCGCCAGGGCCGCGTGGGCAGCGATGAGCTGCATCGGCGTCACCGCGATTTCCTGCCCCATCGGGACCGACCCGATCGAGTACGACGTCCACTTCTTGCGCGGATGCACGATGCCGCTCAGCTCGCCCGGAAGCTCGACGCCGGTGCGTGCTCCGAAACCCCACGCATGCGTGAGGTCGAACAACTCGTCGTTGCCAAGCTTTTCGCCAATCTTCGCCATGCCGATGTTGCTCGACTTCACCAGCACATCGGTCAGGCTCAGCATCCCATACTTGTGATGGTCGTGCAGCTGTCGGCCCCCCATGCGGTAAAGGCCGTTCTCGCAGTTGAACTTTTCCTCGCGCTGAATAATTCCTTTGTCCAGCGCCCGCGCGACGACGAACGGCTTGAACGTCGAGCCCGGCTCGAACACGGCCGTCACCGCCAGGTTCCGCCATGCGGCGTCGGGAATCTGCGAGGGCTCGTTGGGGTCGAAGCCCGGCCGCGATGCGACGGCCAGCAGCTCCCCCGTCTTGGGGTCGATGATGATGGCCGTCGCCCCGAGAGCCTTTTTCTCTTCCATCAACTGGTCGAGTTCTCGCTCGGCATAGACCTGCAGCACCGCATCGAGCGACGTGACGATCGTGCGGCCATGTTGCGGAGTGAGCTCGACTTCATCCTTCACTTCGACGACGCGGCCGCGGGCATCGCGAACGAGCACGCGGCGACCATCCGTTCCCCGGAGCGTCGACTCGAACGTCTGCTCGAGTCCACCTTGCCCGTGCCCGTCGATATTGCGCAGGCCGAGCACATGGCACGCCATGTTTCCTTGCGGGTAGCGCCGCAGGTACTCCTCGCGGAAGCCCCAGGTATTCGACGGCATCTTGAGCTGTCGGATGCGGTCGGCGTCGGCGTCGGTGATGCGGCGCTTCACCCACAGAAAGTGCTTGTCCGACGCCTTCGCGATCCGCTCATACAGCACGTCGGCATCGAGGCTCAGCGCATCGGCGAGCGACCAGGCCGTCTGCCACGGGTTGCTGACACGGCTGGGGACGATATAGACGCTGCGGACGGAGACCGAAGTCGCCATCAGTCGTCCGTGCCGGTCGACGATTTCGCCGGGGCGCGCGGGGATTGTTTCGAGGTACGAGCTCTGGCGCGACGCCCGTTCGGCCAGCTTCTGCCGCCGCACCCATTGGAGGTCGACGAGTCGGACTGCGAGCGCCGCCCAGAACAGACACAGCCCGCCCACCAGCACCTTCATCCGCCAGGTGGGAAGCGTAGAGGGCTCGTTGTGGGGTTCGGTGGGCACGGGGCGGGTCCGAGCCAAAGTAGCCCTCTTGCTCCGCAAGAGGTTAAGCCGTCGGAGCAAAGACTCTCAAAAGGGAATCGACAATCTTTCAGGAGCCAATGAAGCGCAAGAGGCCGTGGCTGCCGTAGAACGTTGATGGAACTTTCCAACGGTCCCGCGCGCTCGGCTTAACCTCTTGCGGAGCAAGAGGGCTACTACTAAGGCTCATCGAGCGTCTTCTGCCACCGCAAGAGAGGCATCTGCCGCGGACTGTTCGACGCCGGGCGTTCGACCTTCCGGACCGGCATCCGCCCCTGTTCCAGCGCCTCGACAATGCGGACCGGCGCCCCCAGCTGCTGCGTCCGCAGCCGCATCTGGGCGTGCTCGTTCCGCAGGACGTCGAGCTGAAACTGCTGCCGGCTGACCGCCCGCTTCAGCTCGAGGTTTTCCTTCTCGAGCGCGACGCCGGTCAGCGAAATCAGCACCACCAGCACGATCGCGCTGCCGAAACGGAAGAACATGACACGCTCAAAGAGAGTGGCACGACATTCCATGTCGTGAAGCGGTGCGGAACGGTTCGGAAACCGTCCCGACGCCAACCGACGTCGGACAAAGGCGATTCCTCGGTGCCGACTTGCCTGGCACGTTTCCTCGGCACGCGACGCCGCTTCACGAGACGGAGTCTCGTGCCACACTGGTCATCGACGTTCGAGCGGGCTGCCCGACACCCGGACGTTGCTCGCGTCGAGCGGAAGGCGGAGGATCGCGCCGACTTTCAGTTGTTCCGGGTTATTCAGCTGGTCCCGGTTCATCTCGAAAATCTGGATCCACCGCGACTGCCGGCCGAGATGGGCCCGCGCAATCGTCGTCAGCGTGTCGCTCGGACCGATGCGATACATCGGCTGGCCCGACTTGGCCCGGAACAGCCCCGGCTCATCCGACTCGCTCTCGGGAACATAGCTCGCCGTCACGGCGCCCCCTTTGCCGAACATCTCGGGGAAGCGGGCTTCGAGAGCCTGCGGCGGCGGCGTCATGACCTTCATGCCGGGGCGGAGCTTCGTCGGATCGGGGACGCGCTCGGCGTTGTACTTGGCGAGCGCGTCGAAGTAGCGGTACGTGCCGTACTGCTTCTTCGAGATCGACCAGTAGTTGTCATTCGCCTGGACTTCGTAGAGCGTGGGACGCTGATCATTCGCAGCGGTGGTGGCACCGGCGAACGGATCGGACGAGGCGACCGTCCGCGGCATCGCCGTCGCTCGCGGCGGAACCGTGGGACGCGCCGCTGCGGGGGGCTCAAAATCTCCCGCACTGAAGTCGTTGGCCGCCGGAACCGGTCGCGGCGTGGCGGCAGCCCGGCCGCGCGGCATCGGATTCGGCGACCCGAACGGATCCGACTCGGCCGTGACGGGAGCCGGCTTCCGAACCGGACGCGGTTGCGGGTTGAACTCGTCACCCGCCGGTTGCGGCATCGCGCGGCCACGCGGAATAGGGGTGGCCCGTCCCGGCGGACCGAAGGCATCGCCCGCGTCGTTGCCGGTCACTTGAAGCTCGCCCGGTTCTTCGGGTTCGACATTCGCCGGTGGGCCTGGGGGAGCCTTGCGGGCCACAGGACCGCCGAATGGATCGGAGAAGTCATCAGGCTCGGCCTCGCCGTTTCCTGGCGGACCCGGCGGATCATTTTCCGCAGTCATCGCGCCCGGGCGTGTGCCGCGCGGTTGCGGTTCGAACTCGGCGTCTTCAAACCCACTCGGCGGTGGTCCATTGCGACGCCCCGGCGGTGCTGGGGGCGGTTGCTCTTCCGCTCCGCCGAACGGGTCCCCATCGTCAATGGGCTGCGGCTTCGGACGCTTGTTGGCCAGCGGGCTCTTCTTCGGCTCGAACAAATCTTCCGCGCCGGCTTCCGGCTCGGCCTGTTCGCCGAAATCGTCGGCCGTTCTTTTCGACTTGGACTTCTGAGCAGTCTTCGGTCCGTCGTCGAACGGGTCGCCCTCTTCCTCGGTCTCCTGCTTGATGGGAGTCACCTTGGGATCGACCTGCCCTTTCCGCTTCGCGGTCGGACGCTCGTCGTCTCCCTCGCTTCCCTCTTCACTCTCAGAGGCGAACGCGGCCGCCCGCTCCTGCTGCTTGGCGTACTTCTTGTAGAAGACGAAGCCCCCCGCTGCACACAGCACAAGGACCATCACGAGACCGATCTTGGTCTCGCGGGTCATCCCCGGCTTGGTCGTGGGGAACGCCCAGTCGTCGGGCGTTTCCTTGCTCAGGGGGCCGTTCGCGGCGCCGGCTCCGTCCGCTGGGCGGCGCGAAGCTTCGCCGTGCGGGCTCGCGGGTTCAGCCGCTCCTCCGCTGCGCTGGCCTGGACGGGCTTGGAAGTCAGGTTTTGCCATCGCTTCTCATCCTGAAAAGCGGTTTTTACGAGCCGGTCTTCTAACGAATGAAACGAGATGACGACGGCCCGCCCTCCTGGCGCCAGCGTCGCGGATAGCCCCTCGCTCAATAAACTTTCGAGTTGATCCAGTTCCCGATTGACGGCGATTCGCAAGGCCTGAAACACCCGCGTCGCGGGATGCTTGCGGGCGTCCCGCAAGAACCGCTCCGGGATGGCCGCCGAAACCGCCGCCGTCAGATCCTGCGCCGTGCGGATCGGCCGGGCCGACCGTGTCCGCACGATGTGGCGGGCGATAGCCCCGCTGAAATGCTCCTCACCGTAATCCTTCAGAATGCGTTCGAGGTCGGCCTCGTCGATCGTTTCGAGCAGCTGCCAGGCGGGTTGCCCCTGGGTGATGTCAAAGCGAAGGTCGAGATCCCCGTCTGCTTCAAACCCGAAGCCGCGGCGGGCATCGGAAAGTTGATCGGACGAGAGCCCCAGGTCCAGCAGCACCCGGTCGACACGAGTCCGACCGAGAGATTCGAGCACCTGAGGCAACCGGGCGTAAGACGAATGAACCAGATGAACGTTGTCTCCCCGCACCTTCGCCCCGGCGAGATTCAGCATCATCGGGTCACGGTCGAGCCCGATCAGCGTTCCGGTAGGTCCAATGCGGGAAAGGATGTGTTGGCTGTGCCCCCCGGCGCCGACCGTGCCATCGACGACCACCAGCCCCGGCTTCAGGTCGAGCCAGGCGAGGGTCTCGCGAAGGAGACCGGGTTGATGACGGGAGACGGCCGGACGAGGATTGTCCGGCGTGGACGAAGACATGAAACCACCCGCACGACCGAAAGGACGAGGAAGCCCCGCGAAGGAGCATCGAAGACCGACGGTTGTGAGGTTATCAGGAGAGAGAGTGCGCCGGCAGAGTCCCGGCGCGGCGAGTTGTATTCGCGACGGTCGAACGTGGAAAGATCAGTTTTTTTGCGTGCCGGATGCGGAATTGTCAGAATTACTTCTTCGATGATTTTGACCGCCGCGATGGGCTGAGCGATCGGCGTGAAACCTGTGGGGCCCAATGCTGGAAGAACAACACTCCATGACCGATTCCAGTGACGCCCCCGATTCCAGCGGTCTACTTCGCCGTCTTCGTCTGCCCTCGGCGGCTGCAGTCACGCTCGTTGCCGTCGGTCTCCTGTTGGCGGGACTCGTCTGGAGCATCGTCGTCCAACAGAGGCAGGTCCAGAGTTGGAGGAAACGTGGCCTCTATGTCGGGTTGGAAATGCGGCAGCCTCACTGGCTCTGGAAGTTGCTTTCTGAGAACTGGCGTCAGGGTCTGGATCGGGTAGACGGTCTAGAAGTGCGACATCCAGCGATTTTCACTGATGCGGATATGGAAGTCGTCTCTCAGTATTCGGGCCTCAGATATTTCTCAGTCCCTGATGGTCGCATTACTGACGACGGACTGGCCTGCCTGCGAAGGAACGATCGACTCCAAGTGCTGAGACTTGCCGAACTCCCTGTCACGGACGAGGGAATGCGACATATTGCAACTTTGTCTGAGCTGACCGAGCTGTATATTACTGATATACCTCTCACCGATCATGGGCTCGATCTACTCAGCGGCCTCCAATCCTTACGCTCTGTTTCCTTCTATGGATTGAAGATCTCGGATGAGGGATTTCGAAGGTTTGCTGCCGGGAAACGATTCGAATCTGTCTTACTATCCAACACCGCGATCAGCGACTACGGATTGGAAGCGCTCCGGGGTATGTCGAGTTTGAAGTACATCGACCTCAGCAACACACGTGTTACCGACGACGGACTTCAGATCCTCGGAAGTATGCCAAGCCTAACCATGATCGTGCTGACTGAGGCGCAATTTTCTCCGGCAGCGATTGAGTCGCTTCAAAAGAAGTGTCATTGCGAACTCATGCTGGATTAACGCTCGCTCGGAGCAGGCGGGGCACCGGACCAAAGCTTTCGCGATCCCGAGTGTGGACTGCCTCGGCCCTAAATTGCTCAAAGCCGCACTCTGGGTGCGGCGTGGAATGCGAAGGGGTCTACGTCAGGTCGTCGCCGCCGCAGGGTCCACCTCGTGGCGGAACTCGTTGAAGCGAATGTATTCCCAGTGGCGATACAGATCGGACTTCCGCACCAGGTCGTTGTGCTTGCCCACCGCTTCGATCTGTCCCTTGTGCAGGAACACGATGCGGTCGGCGCGCTTCAGCGTTGAGAGCCGCGCCGGCAGCAGGATCGTCGTCCGCTCGCGAAGGATGCGGTTGTAGGCGTCATCCAGCAGGTCCTTCGTATCGTCGTCCATCGGCTCGGTCGGCTCCTCGATGATGAGGAGCGCCGGGTTCCGCAGCACGGCCCGCGCAAGACTCAGACGGAAACTCTGACCCGGCCCCGGCGTCTCGCCGTGCGTGCCGAGGACCGTCTCGTACCCCTGCGGAAGCTTCTGGATGAAGTTATGGGCATGCGACATCTTCGCCGCCGCCGTCAGGTCGGGGAGCGAATACCCCGTCGCACCGCACGTCAGATTTTCAAGCACGGTCCCGGTGAACCACGCATCGCTGCCGCTCGCCCAGATCACCTCGGCCCGCAGCGATTCCAGCGTGGCCGTCGCGATGTCTTCCCCATCGATCAGCACGCGACCCTTTTGCGGGTCGGTGAACCGCGGCAGCAGGCTGACCAGCGCCCGCGGCTCCAGCGGATCGAGCGATACGACCGCGATCGTCTCGCCCGCGGGAACGGACAGGTCGATCTGATCCAGCAGCGTCCGCCCCCTCGGCAACGTGTAACTCACCTTCTCGAACTTCAGTGCTTTCGTCAGCGGGTTGAGGAACTTCGCCCCCACCGCCTGGCTCACTTCGGGAAGCTGGTCGATGTAGCGGAAGATGCGGTCCGCGGCGAGCGAGCCTTCGGTCTGGATCTCCTCGAGTTGCCGGAGATGCTCGAGCGGCCGATACATCGCTGCCACCGTCAGCAGCAGCAGCACCGCCTTGGCGAACGGAAGGTCGAGCGGCGTCTCGAGCACTTTGCTTCCCGCAAGGAAGGCGACCAGCACCAGGCCCCCCGCCACCAGCAGCCGTGCCGACCACCGCACCCACCGCTGCCCTTTCGCGGCATTGAGCAGGTTCGACTGGAACCGCATCAACCGGTTCTGGAACTGCTCGTGCTCCCAGGTCTCCATGTTGAAGCCGCGCACCAGCCGCGTCTTGCTGAAGCTTTCCGCCAGGTGCTTCAGCTCGGCATCGGCCTTCGCCAGCGTCAGACTCGTATTCCGCTCCGACCGCTGCCGCAGTTTATGCACCAGCCACCAGCAACCCACCAGCGGCAGCACGGCCAGCAGCGTCATCCGCCAGTGGACCATGACCGCCAACGCGCCCAGCAGGCACAGCTTGACCGGGAAGCGCCCCAGCCGCGCCACCGTCGCCGCCACGGCCTTTCGCACAATCTCCACGTCGATGAGGAACAGTTGCAGGGCCTGCTCTCCACCTTTTTCCGTCAGGTCGCCCGGGCCAAGCCGCAGCGCCTGCCGATGGATCATCCGCCGCAATCCGGCCGCCACGTCCTGACTCGCCGCTTCCGCCAGATTCCCCGAGCGTGCCAGAAGCAGCGCCCGCACAATGCCAAAAGCAGCCGCGGCCAGCAGCAGCGTCACCAGCGCCGTCCCGTTCTCATGCAACCACGGTGTGTGCAGATACAACCGTGAGAGGGGCTTCCCAGCCAGGGTGTCACGCAGATACCACACCGCGGGAAAGATGCCGGTGTCGCGCAGCGTGAAGGCGTCGCGGGCGGACTCCGGCGCGGAACTCGGCGCCAACTGCTTCTCGAAGTGGTCGCCGGTGAGGTTCGCGACATGCTCGCGATCTTCGGCCGGAAGCGTGATGCTCCCGCGCGTGACCAGCAGGCTGATCAGCAATCCAAACGTGCACAGCAGCGCGACCGAGAAAATGGCCGCCGCACTCCCCCACAGCAGCGAGCGGAGGGGCAGACCGCGAAACAACTCGCGCGGGCGGAACACCCGCCGCAAGGCCGTTAAAGCTGGATTCGCCACAAATCGTGCCGATCTCGTGCGGCTTGAGACTGGACGCCGCCGACATGTGGCCCGGCCTTCCCAGGCCGGGACGCAGGTTTTGCCCGAAAGGACCGCTCTTTGCCGTCCAAACCCGAGGGTCGAGCAAAAGCGCCGCGGACATGCCCGCCGGCCGGGGCGTCTCCTCCTTCAGCGAACTCAGGCCAGATCCCGATCCTCGAACAGAATAAAGGCCAACAGAATGGCAATCGCGCTGTAGGCCGCGCAGTACGCCAGGGAAGCCCCCAGATACACGCCCGGCACCGTCGATCCGGTCGCCACCGCCGCATTGATGTTGAAGACTTCCAGGCTCGGAAGAATCGTCGCCACCAGCTGAGCGGTGAACTTCACGTATTCCATTTCCTGCAGCACCGTCTGCACCAGGACAGGCGTCAGGTGGCCCACGACAAAGATCGTGAAGCAGGTCACCATGTTGACCACCATCGGCAGACGCGTCGCGATGGCCACGCTGATCGCCGCCATCACCACCGCTTCCAGGAAGATCAGAAGCAAACCAGGAATGACCTGCAGGGTCTCGATGCCCCTCTCGGCCCACTCCGGCTTTTCCTGCCCTGCTTCGTGCGCATCGTACCCCACCTTGTACGCAATCAGCCCGAGGAACAGCACGCTCAGCGGAATCATCAGGGCCAGAATGGCATTCACAATCCCGACGTACTTTCCGAGGATGAACTGCCGCCGGTTGATCGGCTTCGACAAGAGGGTCATCGCCGTCTTGCCTTCGATTTCATCCGCAATCCCCGTACTGGCCGTCCAGACCGCCAGCAGCAGCGAGCAGATGAGGATGGTCGCCAGCCCGCAGTCCTTCAGCATCTTCAGGTCGTCCCCCAGGCTGAAGAACGGCAGGATGGTGTTCAGGCACAGCAGGATCGTCGCGATGAACAGGAGCAGCAGGTAAACCGGCTGCCTCACCGCTTCTTTCGTCGCCGCGCGGGCGATGATGCCCATGCGGGTGGTGTACGTAACGACAATCAGCCCGAGTAAGACCGCCAGCGAGACCCCGCCGATGAGCGACCATTCGTGCCGGCTGAGCGTCCCGATCGGGTCCTTCTCCGCGAGTAACATGTTGACCGCCAAGCCCATCGGACGACACCTTCCACGCAGCCGGAGCAGGGAAATCAAGACACCCCGCCCGAAAAACGACCTGATGACGGAACCCGCCGCGCCCGATGTACGCCCGAAAAACAGAAAACGCTGGAACGCAAAGCGGTTCAGACAACGAATTCCACTCTAATCGTCCCGCGGAGGTCTGGGAAGAGACTGCTCCGGCGGCCAGCGAACGTGCGGAAAAGTCGGAGGGGAACGCCCGCAAACTCGGACTGCCGAAGAGATGAACTCAAAGGCCGAAATCCCAATGTCGAAGGAAATTCAAAAGATCAAATGACAAAGGCTTGAATCGCATGCCCTTTGTCGTCGTCGTTTCGAGATTTCGAGTTTCCTTCGACCTCCAAACTTCTAGCGGCGAACCGAGAACCCGTCGAACGTCTCGCCCCCGGCATAGGGCTCCTCATTCATGCCGCGAATGTTCCGCTCGAACCGCGTCCGCACATCCGCCAGAAACCCCCGCACAGCCGTTTCGGCTCCGATGGCCACCAGTTCGACCGTTCCATCTGCGAGGTTTCGCACGAACCCGCTCACCGGGTGTCGCCGCGCGATCTCCGCCGTCGTCTGCCGGAACCCGACCCCCTGAACGCGGCCGGAGTAGTTCAACCGGACCGCCACGTCGGCACTCGATTCCGTCATGCTCCGTCCTCTCCGTCGTCTCCGTCGTTTCCGTGGCCCAGACTTTTTCCTGACGACCTACGTCGCGTCCACCGGAATCGCCCGCCGCAACTCGTGCAGCTTCTCCAGCGCTGCCTCGGGCGACATCCCGTCGAGGTCCAGTCCGCGCAGGTGATCGACCACCGGATGCGATTCTTCGATGAACAGCGACTTCTGCCGCAACCGCGATCGCTTCTTCGGCCGCGGCGGAATCTTCACTTTCCCCGACGCATCGAGGTGATCGTTCTCCAGCGTCTCCAGAATCACCCGCGCCCGGTCGACGACATCCCGAGGCACGCCCGCCAGCCGCGCCACCTGGATGCCGTAGCTCTTGTCGGCCGCCCCCGGAATGATGCGGTGCAGGAAGACGATTCCATCGCCGTGCTCGCGCACCGCCACGTTCCAGTTGCTGGTCTGCGGGAGCGTCTGGGTCAGCTCGGTCAGCTCGTGATAGTGCGTCGCGAAGAGGGTGCGGCAGCAGACGACGTCGTGAAGGTATTCGGTGATCGCCCACGCCAATGAGATACCGTCGTAGGTGCTCGTCCCGCGGCCGATCTCGTCGAGGATCACAAGGCTGCGGGCCGTCGCCGCATTCAGGATGCGGGCTGTCTCGGTCATCTCGACCATTAAGGTGCTTTGCCCCTTGCTCAGCTCGTCGCTGGCTCCGACGCGGGCGAAGATGCGATCGGCGATTCCGATGCGGGCCGACGAGGCGGGAACAAACGACCCGATCTGCGCCAGCACGGTCAGGAGCGCCGCCTGCCGGATGTACGTGCTCTTCCCGGCCATGTTGGGCCCGGTGATGAGCTGCATGCGACCGGTCGAGAGGGAAGGATTGAGGGACGGAGAGATTGAGGGACGGAGAGACGAAGAGTTTGAACCCACGTCGTCGGCGTCGTGTCGTTCAGTGTCTTTGTCCCTCAATCCCTCTGTCTCTCCATCCCTCAATCCTCCCTCAACCCCCAGCACGACATCATTCGGCACAAACTCCCCCGAGGGCTGCAACCGCTCCACCACCGGATGCCGTCCGTCGCGGATGTCGAGAATCGGCTCGTCGACGATCTCCGGACGGCAATACCGCCGGCTCACCGCCAACACCGCCAGTCCGGTCAGCACATCGATCTCGGCCAGCGCCGCCGCGGTCCGCTGCAATCGCCCGCAATCCCGCGCCACCCGCACTCGCAACGCATGGAACAGTTCCTGCTCCAAGGCCAGCGCCCGCTCCTCCGCCCGCAGGACTTTATCCTCATACTCCTTCAACTCGGGCGTGATGTACCGTTCCTGGTTCTTCAGCGTCTGCTTGCGGATGTAGTCCGCTGGAACCTTCGCCGCCTGCGCCGCCGTCACTTCGAGGTAGTACCCGAAGACCTTGTTGAATCCGACCTTCAGGTTGGGAATCCGCGTCCGCTCGATCTCCTGCGCCTGATAGCGGGCCATCCACTCCTTGCCGCCCCGCGCGAGGTCCCGCAGCTCGTCGAGATTGGGATTCAGTCCCGAGCGGATCATGCCACCGTCGGTGATGCCGAGGGGCGGCTCATCCACGAGCGCGAGTTCGATGTCGGCCCGCGCCTCATCGCACAGGTCGAGCCGCCGCTCGAGATCGCATAACAGGTCGGAACGGCGTGCGGTCAGCTTCGCCTTGAGCTTCGGAAGCACTGCGAGAGTCTGCGCAAGACTTCCCAGATCGCGCGGACTGGCTCGACCCGTGGCAACACGAGCGGTTAAGCGTTGAAGATCGTAGATGGTCTGAAGTGACGACCGCAGTTCCTGGCACAGCACGGGGTCGCTCGCGAGTTCGCCGACCGCATCGAGCCGCCGATTGATTCCATCCACGTCAGTCAGCGGGTTCCCCAGCCACTCGGCGAGCAGCCGCGCTCCCATCGGCGTTGTCGTCTCGTCGATGACGGACAGCAACGTCCCCTCGCGCTTCCCGTCCCGCAACGTCCGCGTCAGCTCCAGGCTTCGCCGCGTTGCCTCATCAATCAGCAGGTTCGTCCCGCGACGATACGGCTCGAGCGTCGTCACATGCGCCAGCACGCTCCGCTGCGTCTCTTCGACATATTGCAGCAACGCCCCCGCCGCCGTCACCGCGGGCGAATCGGCCTCGATGTCGAACCCGTCGAGCGTGCTCGTCTCGAAGTGTCCCAGCAGCAGCTTGTGACACTCCGGCTTCGAGAAGCACCACGGCGCCCGCTCGGTCAGCAGCATCCGCTCGATCGCCCCGAGCGACGACAGGTTCGGATCGCGCCCGGGATGTTCGGGCACCACGCACTCGGCCGGCCGCAGCCGCGCCAACTCATCTCGCAGGTGGTGAGGCTCGATCTCCGTCGCGACAAAACGTCCCGCCGACAACTCCAGCCACGCGAGCCCGAGCATCTTCTTCCCATGCCGCGTCTCGGCCGGCGACACGCTCGCGAGGAAGTTGTTCTCGCGCGGATCGAGCAGTTCATCATCGGTGATGGTCCCCGGCGTGACGACCCGCGTCACCTCCCGCTTGACCATCCCTTTCGCCTGCTTCGGATCTTCCACCTGCTCGCAGATCGCCGCCCGGCACCCCGACTGAATTAGCTTCTGGAGATAGTTCTCGAGGGCGTGATACGGAAACCCCGCCATCGGAATGGGGTTGGGCGAGCCCTTGTCGCGGCTGGTGAGCGTCAGCCCGAGAATGCGTGCAGCGATCTCGGCGTCTTCGAAGAAGAGCTCGTAAAAGTCCCCCATGCGAAAGAGCAGAATGGCCCCCGGATTCTGCCCCTTGACCTCGAGATAGCGCTCCATCATGGGAGTGAGCTTGGGAGCGGTCATGAGGAGGATGGGGGGATGGGGCGAGGGGGGAGGGGGGATGGGGCGAGGGGGGAGGGGGGATGGGGGGAGCAGAACCGCAGCATGTGTTGACGTTGCCGCAGTATCATGACGCCATGTTAAGGTGTCGCCCGTCGAGTCGCCAGCGCGTGCAATTCGGGAGGATCCAATGAAGAAGGTCATTCGCAAGCACACGGATCTTGAGGCATATCAAGTGGCATTTCGCGAGGCGATGGCGATCTTTGAACGATCGCGATCGTTTCCCATGGAAGAGCGATATTCGTTGACCGACCAGATCCGGCGATCCTCTCGGTCCGTATGTGCCAACCTGGCGGAAGCATGGAGAAAACGACGGTATACTGCGGCCTTCGTTAGTAAGCTGAGCGAAAGTGAGGCCGAGGCCGCCGAAACGCAGGTTTGGTTACAGTTCGCCGTCGAGTGCGGCTACCTCGATCCGGAAGTCGCCCGTTCGCTTTATCTGGAGTATGACCGCATCATCGCCATGATCGTCGGAATCATCCGAAAGCCCGATGCATGGGGGCTCGCTTCGAGCAACACCGAGCAAGCCAACGGCCCGAAGCGCCGCAACGACAAGGCGTGACCTCGACCGCCTCGCGTCCCCCCATCCCCCCCTCGCCCCATCCCTCAATCCTCCCATGCCCCGCCGCATCGCCGCCTTCCTCGCCCTTGCCATTGTCCTCACCAGCGCGCTCGTCTGGAGCCAGTGGAAAGGGGACCGCGTCAAGGTCTCGGGGTTCGTCGAAGCCGATGAGATCCGCGTCGGCTCGCGCGTCGGCGGACGCGTCGCGAAAGTGAGCGTCATCGAAGGGGCGACCGTCAAGAAGGGAGACGTGCTTCTGGAATTCGAGCCCTTCGACCTTCGCGAGCAGAAGGCCCAGGCCGCGGCGCTCCTCGCGCAGCGGCAGCGCGACTATGAAAAAATGAACGCCGGCAACCGGCCCGAGGAAGTGGCCCAGGCCCAGGCCCGCATGCAGCAGCTTCAAGCGAATCTCGCAAAGCTGAAGGCCGGTCCCCGCAAGCAGGAGATCGCCGCCGCCAAGGCCGAGCTGCAACTGGCCGAGGCCGAGCTGGTGCGGGCACGGATGAACAACGACCGCGTGCAGGCCCTCTTCAAGAATGGCGCCGCGACGCCCGACCAGCGCGATCAGGCGCAGACCGAGTTCCGCGTCGCCTCCGCAACCGTAACCGTTCGCACCGAGCATCTCCAGCTGCTGGAAGAAGGGACGCGTCCCGAGGACATCGACCAGGCCGAGGCGCAGCTTCGCGAGGCGACCGAGGCGGCGAACCTCGCGAAGATCGGTTTTCGCCAGGAAGACATCATGGCGGCCAAGGCGGCGATGGAGTCGGCCCGGGCGGCCCTCGAAGCGATCGACCGCAAAATGCAGGAACTGACGGTCGTCTCGCCGGTCGACGGAATCGTCGAGGCAGTGGAACTCCAGCCAGGCGACCTTGTCGCGCCGAATGCCCCGGCCCTTTCCATGGTCGACATGACGACGTTGCGCGTGCGGGCGTACGTTCCCGAGAACCATCTGGGCGTGCAGCTTGGCCAGGAACTCGACGTGCGGGTGGACAGCTATCCGAAGCGCACCTTCAAGGGCAAGGTGACGTTCATCGCCCGGCAGGCCGAGTTCACGCCGGGCAACGTCCAGACCCCCGAAGAACGTTCCAAGCAGGTCTTTCGCGTCCGCATCGAACTCGACAATCACGAAAAACTGCTCCGCCCCGGCATGGCGGCGGACGTGTGGCTGGATCCGGGTCAATAAAGCGGAAATTGCGTGGCCCCAAAGACGCGAAACACGCGGTGAATCCTCATAATTGGTGGAGCGTCGCCTGTTCTTGGCGATCAGCCTGTGATCCGATTCACAGCAAGTTTCACCACGGAGACGCGGAGAAGGCAAAACGCACTCAACAGGAGCAAGCAGAGGGAGCAGAGAAAATGCACAAAGAAATAGCGAGCATCCCGTCACCGGCATGATTGCCCGCATCATCCGACATCTGCGTTTTCTCTGTTCCCTCTGCTTGCTCCTGTAAATGTCTTTCCTGTTTCTGCCTTGGGATTTCTCCGTGACTCCTGTCTCCGTGGTGAAAAAATTTTCGTGAGATCGACAGAGGCCGAGTGACGTCAACAGACGCACTGACACTCATTGAACGATGCACCCGGAAGCCGCCGAAAGCCGCACACAATACATCCAGTGGTTGACATGCGATCGTGGCTCTGATTGACTGAAGGTCTGTCCCGCCCTCCTCCCGCCTGCGCACCCCGCTCTCTCCTTTCCGGTGCCGCGATGCCGCATTCGACCAGCTGCCTGGCTCTCCCCGTTTCGGCGCGTGTGCGTCAACTTTCGAGAGACAGATTCGCCGCATGGCCCGTCGTTCTGGCAGTGGTGCTGGCGTTAGTCGCTCCCTCTCTGACGCACGCCGAGCCCGACCTCCCCGCACCGGCCAAACGCAAGGTCGACTTCGCGAAGGACATTCAACCTCTCTTCGTCAAGCACTGCATCGAATGTCACGGAAAGGACAAGCAGGAGTCGGGGCTGCGGCTCGACCGCAAGAGCGGACCGCTCGGTGATTCCGGCAAGGCGATTGTCGATGGCAAGAGCGCAGAGAGTCTGATTGTCCTCTACGCGGCGGGGGCCGACGGGGACAACATCATGCCCCCCGATGGAAAGAAGCTGACAGACGACGAAATCGCCCTGCTGCGGGCGTGGATCGATCAGGGAGCCGAGCGACCCGACGATGCGACGGCCGATGATTCGAAGTGGTCGAAGCACTGGGCCTTTCAGCCGATCCGCCGCGCGCCGCTCCCCAGAGTGAGCCGGCCCGAGTGGGTGAGGAATCCGATCGACGCCTTCGTGCTGGCGCGGCTCGATGCGGCGAAGATCGCTCCATCCCCCGAAGCCGACCGCACAACACTGCTGCGACGATTGAGCCTCGATCTCATCGGCCTCCCTCCGACGCCCGAAGAAGTCGACGCCTTTCTGAACGATCAGAGTCCCGAGGCCTACGAACGGCTGGTCGACCGGCTCCTCGCGTCAGAGCACTTCGGCGAGCGCTGGGCCCGCCACTGGCTGGACCTTGCTCGCTATGCCGACAGCGACGGATACGAAAAGGACAACCCGCGACTGACCGCATGGAAGTACCGTGACTGGGTCATCAACGCTTTCAACCGCGACATGCCGTTCGATCAGTTCACGATCGAGCAACTCGCGGGCGACCTCCTCCCCAACGCCACGCACGACCAGTTCCTCGCGACGGCCTTCCACCGCCAGACGTTGACCAACACCGAAGGCGGAACCGACCAGGAGCAGTTCCGCAACGAGGCCTGCTTCGACCGCGTCGCCACCACCGCCACCGCGTGGCTCGGCCTCACCGCCGGCTGCGCCCAATGCCACACGCACAAATACGACCCGATCACCCAGAACGAGTACTACCGCTTCTTCGCGTTCTTCAACAACGGCGACGAGGCGACCCGCGACATCCCGACGTCAGAAACCGCCTGGAAAGAGTACGAAGCCAAAAAGGCCGCTCATGACGCCGCGCTCCAGCCGCTCGCGGCGAAGCGGGACGCGCTGCGAGGCGCCTTGGCGTCGAAGCAGGCGGAGTGGGAGCCGGCGCTGCTCGCCAAACTTGCCGAAGCCCGCAAGACGCCGCGCGTGTGGCACAACCTCGAAATCGTCTCGACCGCGGCAGCGTCGGGCACCACGTTCGAGCGACTCGACGACGGAGCCCTGCTCGCCACCAGTGCGAGCCCGGACACCGAAACCTACACGCTCGTCGCCAGATCACCCCAGGCGCACATCACCGCCCTCCGCGTCGAAGTCTTCGCCGATGATCGCCTCCCCGGCAAAGGTCCCGGGCGCTCATCCAGCGGGAACTTCGTCCTGAGCGAGCTGACGCTGCAGATCTCCGACACGGCGGACGTAGCAACGGCAACGAAGGTCGCACTGACCGCCGCCACCGCTGACTTTGCTCAGAAAGGCTTCACCCCGGAACTGACAATCGACGGCAAGACGAAGACCGGCTGGGCCGTCGCGGGGCAGACGGGTAAGAATCACACGCTGACGCTTCGCCCCGTGATGCCGCTGAAGCTCGACCCCGCACGCTCGCACCTGCAATTCGTGATCGACCAGAAGCACGGCATGCAGCACACGCTGGGCCGCTTCCGCCTTCAGGTCGCGACAGGCGTCGACATCAACGATGTCCTCCCCGCCGAGATCGTCAAGACGCTCGACACTCCGGCCGACAAGCGAACCGATGCCCAGCGCACCGCACTCCTCGATTATCAGCTGGCTCAATCCGACGAAGGGCGTGCCGCACTCGCGGCAGTCGATCAACACCTCAAGTCGGCCCCCGCCGCTCCCGTGATCAAAGTGGCCGTCATCAACCAGCGGACGGCCAACCCCCGCGTGACCAAGCTGCTTCGTCGCGGCGACTTCCTGCAGCCTCAGGCCGAAGTTCAGCCGGGAACGTTCCAGATCCTGCACCCCTTCACGCCCCGCGAAGCCGGCAAGCCCGCCGACCGGCTCGACCTCGCCCGCTGGCTGGTGGATGTCAACAACCCCCTCACGCCCCGCGTCGCCGTCAATCACCTCTGGCAGCACCTCTTCGGCCGCGGACTCGTCGCCACGGTCAACGACTTCGGCACCCGGGGAGAAGCCCCGAGCCACCCCGAGCTCCTCGACTGGCTGGCGGAGGACTTCGTGGGCAAGGAGACAGGAGACAGGAGTCAGGAGACAGTAGAAAAGGCCACGGCAACCGCACCGGGCTCCAAGACGCTTGCAGGTTCGCAATCTTCCCATCCCTGGTCCCGCAAAGCCCTCATCAAGCAGATCGTGATGAGCGCCACTTACCGGCAATCATCCGCCCATCGCCCTGAACTGCTCGCGGTCGACGCGAACAACGTCCTGCTCCATCGGCAGAACAGGTTGCGGGTTGAGGCGGAGATCGTCCGCGACGTCCACCTCACCGCGTCAGGACTTCTCTCGCGAAAGGTTGGCGGCCCCAGCGTCTTCCCGCCCCTCCCCGCCGACGTCGCGGCCCTCAGTTACGCGAACAATTTCAAATGGACCAACAGCGAGGGAGCGGACCGCTACCGCCGGGGAATGTACACCTTCTTCAAACGAACCTCGCCCTATCCCAACCTCGTCGCCTTCGACTGCCCCGACGGCGTCACGACCGCCGCCGCCCGCACGCCGTCGAACACTCCGCTCCAGGCCCTCGCGACGATGAACAACGAAGTCTTCGTCGAGACGGCCCAGGCCCTCGCCGCCCGCATACTGACCGCCCCAAACGTCAGCGCTTCGGACGACGCCCGCATCACGCACGCCTACCGAGTCACTCTCTCGCGGACCCCCACCGAATCCGAACGCGACCGCCTCATCGCCCTCGTCGGTTCGGCTCGCGACTACTACAAGCAGCACCCGGACGACGCGGGGAAACTCACAACGATGCATCGTCCCGGGGTCATTCCCGTCGAGGAAACCGCCGCCTGGGTCATCGCCTCGCGCGTCATGCTGAACTTCGACGAGTTCGTGACGCGGGAGTGAAATCAAATAGAATGTAGTGAGGCCAGCGGCAGCGCCAGGCAACTCCTTTGCCGACTTGTCGGGACGGTTCGCATGTCAACTCAGCTTGAACCCACGGTCGACGAATCGACGATCATCGCCCGTCAGCGCGCCGGCATCGATCAGTTTGACGAGGTCTGGGAGGGCGTGTACGTGATGTCGCCACTTGCGGATCTCCAGCACCAGGATCTGGACCTGACGCTCGCGATGATCCTGCGGATCTGCATCGACTGGTGCGGTCTGGGGCAGACGTTTGCCGGCGTCAATATTTCCGACCGCAAGCGGAACTGGCGACAGAATTACCGCTGCCCGGACGTGGCGGTCTTTCTCAACGAAACCAGGGCGGTCGCGTATAAGGCTCACTGGTATGGCGGCCCCGACTTCGGCATCGAGATCGTCAGCGAGAACGACCGGACGCTGGAGAAGCTGCCGTTTTACGAGCAGGTGCGAACGCGCGAGCTGCTCGTGATCGAAAGGGATCCGTGGGCGATTCAGCTTTATCGCCTCGAGGACGACGCACTCCGCCTGAGCGGCACGTCGCTCGTCGATAAGCCGGAAACGCTTCGCTCTCAAGTCGTGCCTCTGTCTTTTCAATTGGTTTCCGGGATGCATGCTGCCACGTCTCAAGAGTCGAGTCTCCCGGTCATCCTGATCACGCATCACGATGGTCGTCAGTCGTGGCGTGTCGCTCCCAAGCCGCACGGAAAAATACCGTGAGTGACGACTGAAATGCAGAAGGAGC
This sequence comes from Planctomycetaceae bacterium, assembly GCA_020850695.1. Classification (GTDB taxonomy): domain Bacteria; phylum Planctomycetota; class Planctomycetia; order Planctomycetales; family Planctomycetaceae; genus JADZEF01. The sequence goes on from JADZEF010000123.1 coordinate 25,156, forward strand.
GAGAATGATTCCAATCTTTCCACGTGGTCTCGTTGTATTTCGTCAATGGAGAACCCTACGTTGGTTCGTTCTCAGTACGATTTCCCCGTGGGAAGTTCTCTCACAATATGGTGGCGTGGAGCCCACTTCTTTGAAGCTGCAGGGATACTGATCCTCGGCCTCGTTAGCGGCACGCTGCTCGTGATTGATCTATTCACCCGCATCACTTCATCGAATCTCGGCACATTTCACAGCGATCACGATCCAGCGGCGTATTGGGTGATGATCACCCTGCAGATATCGTTCTACAGTGCTATTGTCCTTGGCCTCTGCATCGTTCCGTTCGCCGCGTCGCAAAGTTGAAAATCAAGTTTTCGCAGTCCGCATGAACAGAATGTGGGATCCCCCATGCACCCCATCGCCGAACATCTCAATGCAACGCGTCGCGACTTTCTCTTGCGGGGGTCCGGAGGAGTCGGCGCGATGGCTCTGGGGTCGCTGCTGACACGCGACGGCCTGTTGTCGCGAAGTGCATCGGCCGGTGAAGCTCCGGCGATCTCGCAGTTGCCGAGCCCACTTGCCGCGCGGTTGTCACACTTCGCTCCCAAAGCCAAGTCGTGCATCTTCCTGTTTCAGGCCGATGCTCCGTCGCACCTCGACCTGTTCAATCCGAAGCCGGAACTCAACAAGCTCGACGGCAAGCCGATGCCCGAGTCGATGCTGAAGCAGGTCCGGTTCGCCTTCATCCAGAAGGAGACGGCGGTCCTCAAGGGCTGCCCGCGGACGTTCACGAAGCACGGCGAGTGCGGGATGGACTTCTCGGATTTTCTCCCGCACATGGCGACCTGTGCGGACGACATCCTGATGGTCCGCTCGCTGCACACCGACCAGTTCAACCACCACCCCGGCCAGCTGGTGATGCAGTGCGGACGGTCGGCGTTCGGACTGCCGACGATGGGCTCGTGGATCAACTGGGGATTGGGGAGCGAGTCGCAGAACCTGCCCGGATACGTGGTGTTGACGAGCGGGCGCGGGTCGAGCGGGGGGACGTCGCTGTGGCAGAGCGGGTTTCTGCCGACGATGTATGCGGGGGTGCGGCTGCGGAACGAAGGAGACCCGGTGCTCGACCTCTCGAACCCCGCCGGTCTGCCGATGGAACTGCAGCGGAAGGGACTCGACGTTCTCCGCGACGCCAACCAGGCGCGGCTGGGAACGATCCACGATCCCGAGATCGCCAGCCGCATCGCGAGCTACGAGCTCGCCTTCCGCATGCAGACGGCCGCTCCCGAACTGATGGACCTCAGCGGCGAGTCGAAGGCGACGCTCGAGGCCTACGGTGTCGACCGTCCCGAGCCGCAGGGGCTCGGCGGCCGCGGCAAGCAGGGGAACACGATGCAGACCTACGCCCGCAACTGCCTCCACGCGCGGCGGCTGGTCGAGCGCGGGGTGCGGTTCGTGAACATCATCTATGCCTCGTGGGACCACCACGCCAATATTGACCCTGAGCTGAAGTACAACGCGGGGGTCGTCGACCAGCCGATCGCCGCGCTCCTCAAGGATCTCAAGCAGCGCGGGCTTCTCGATGAAACGCTGGTCGTGTGGGGCTGCGAATTCGGCCGCACTCCCCTTGGAGAGAACCGCGGCGGTCGCGAGGCGAACACGGGCCGCGATCATCACCCTTATTCCTTCACCATGCTGTTCGCGGGCGGCGGCATCAAGGGGGGCCAGGTCTACGGCGACAGCGACGAGATCGGCTGGGGCGTCGCGAAGGACCCGGTTCACGTCAACGACATGCAGGCCACGCTGCTCCACCTGTTCGGCCTCGACCACCTCAAGCTCACGCACCGCTTCCAGGGACGCGACTACCGACTCACCGACGTCGGCGGCAAGGTGATGACGCCGTGGCTGGCTTGAGAGTGGCACGCGACTCCGTCGCGTGAACCGGCGTGGGGCGTTTCGAAACGGTCCCCATGCTTGTCGATCTGGAAAGAATGGTCCGGGATCTGGACCGATCTTCGGCATGCCGTCGCACGACGCGGGTTAGCACACACGAGGTTCTCGGATCGCCGCGCCGCTTCACGCGACGGAGTCGCGTGCCAGTGCGTTTGCAAGTGTACCGAATCCACGGGGTGCAAGTCCCTGTCAGGAGGTTGGAGTTTGATTCTGTAGCCGGACGGAACTGCATCGCCGTAGGCGGGGTGGGGAGCACCGGGAGGCGACGGTCGGTCAGGAACGAAAGTGAACTCGATTCGGCCTGTCGTCGCGGCGAGCCTGCTGGCAAAAGGCGAAGCCGATGCGTCACACGGGTCACGAAGGTGTGATGGGCGGGAGTGATATCCCGCTCGTGGTTAAGCCG
>JADZEF010000124.1 GCA_020850695.1 Planctomycetaceae bacterium
ACTGCCTCGGCGTCGACCACACCCGGCTGACGTACAAATTCCAGGGACGCTACTACCGCCTGACCGACGTTCATGGGAATGTGGTCAAGGGGATCCTCGCGTGATCTGAACCCCAGCCGTCTTTCAATTTAGAAATGCCAACCTGACCGACCGACGGTGGGGGTGAGGTATGACATGTCACGGCTTCGCTTTCGGAAGCCACCACTTACAATAGGTGGCCCAAGCGGTATTCGCGAATTGTGACTTGTTGGCAACCCAGATCACCGGCGCATACACCTTACTGTACACCCTTAAGCGGGTCGAATATGCACAGAAACGAAACGCTGGTCCGCAGCTGAGCACGTAGAGCAATAGTGCCAGCACGAAGGCCGCGATCCACCGGCCTATGCGTCCTTTGCTGTCCGACACGAGAGACGCCTCCGGGAGACAATGTCAACTTCCTCGCGAGGAAAAGACCCGAAGGCTGACCTGTCACTTCACCACCTGGGCGAGTCCGGTGGGGTCTTGGTCGAGAATTCAAACTGATCACTCGGCGTCGCGGCCCCCGCCATATTCGGGAACCGGCAGCTTGCCGGACTTCCACGCGTCTGCCTCGCGGCTGTCGGGAGTGACCGAAGCGACCTTCACGCGGAACGTGCGCGGAAATCCCCCGGGGGCGTTGATCATCCGCTTTTGTGCGAACTGCTTCTTCAAAGGGACCGATTTGCGGCTTTCCAAATTGTGGACGTGCCAGTCGGCATAAACGCCGGCATCCGTTTCGACGGTGACGTGAAACGACATGGCCCGAATCGGCGAGATGTTCTTGAGCGTTCCGCCGACTTCCAGCGCGGGCGACGACACGGCGGTCAGTTCCACTTCCCCCAGGTGCGTTTGCGTTTTGCTGTAACCGGCGGGTTTGTCGGGCTCGGGCTGCACCTTCTGGCGCTTCATTCCCAGCTCGAGCTGCGTCTTGAAGTCCTTCTGCAGCGTGGCGACTTCCTTTCCGAAAGCCTCTTCGAATTCCTTCTGGCGGTCTTCGCCAGTGATGGTTTCCAGCGGCTTTTTCTCTCCCTGGAGCCGGACGTACTTCGTGTACTGCTCCTTCATCCGCGAGCAGAGCATCCAGTGAATGCACCACGCATGAACGTAAGCCTGCCCGGCGAGGATGTCTCCGCCGAAGGCCCGATCGTTGGCCACCACTTCGGCCCAGCCGAACTGCTTCTCCTGCATGGCCAGGCGGGCGTAGTGCGAGTTGATCTTGAACGGCCCGACGTCGACCCGCTCGCCGTTCCCTTCGAATCCGGTGGCGATCCCCTCGTTGAACCACTTGGGCACGGGGGCCAGCCGCTGCAGCAACTGCCGGTTGTAGACCTGCTGATGGATCGCTTCATGCAGCGGGACTTCCATCGTGTGGCATTCGTTCATACGGATCGCCAGCCAGTTCGTCAGTCCCGAATAGAACCCCGCAATGTTGCCCGCCGACAGCCCGCGGCCTTTCGTCGTGTCGTTGGCGTATTTCTCGAAGTCGGCGTCGGTCTCGAAGACCAGCATCACCAGCGGAAAACGCGACGGCTGGATTGGCAGCCGCGACTGCCGGCAGAAGTCCTCGAACACCCGCTCGACCGATTTCATGAACTGGGCGCCCTTCTTCAGGAAGGACCGGGCCTTGAACTCGGAATTCTTGGGGAGAGGCGAAGCCAGCACCAGACCGACGACGTACGGCTTTTCATCGAGTGCGCGGAACATGTCCGCTCCGAATTTCTCGGTGAGCTGCTTCACCAGGTCCGCACCCGTTAATGGCGTCGGATCGTCCGCCGCCTTCCGTTCCATCACCGCACCCTGCGGAACAATGCGGAACTGCCCGTCGTTCAGTTCGAGGACGAACTGCCCCTGGGCCTCTCCGGCCAGCCGCGCTTCGACGGTCGTGACCTTGTCGTCTTCGTCCCGATACGTGAACGTATCGGCCTCAACCGAGGGGAGGAACGACGTCAACGCCAGGCATATCGTACCCGCACCGACGTAAGACCGACGCATCATGAGCTCGCTCCGAACCAGCGGGGACCCGGGATGTCGCAGTGTGCACAAGTGACATTCCGAACCTACCAGAGTGCCGAGCGAAAATCAAAATCGGATTCATGTCCGGATTCGAACGATGCCTGGCCGCGATCTCGCGCCTGTCGTTCGGCGCGGCCCTTGAAAGCGCTGCGGGTTTGGACCACAGTACGGCGGGAGTCGAGCCCTTCCGCGAGGCGTCGCCCGCGCGAGGCAGTGCTCCCAACAGGAGAAGTCGACATGAAAGCTGCGCGGATTCTGGGATTTGCTTTCGTCTCGGTCCTCGCCACGGCAGCGGCCTGCCGCGGTGAGGACGCCGCGGTGACGATTGTCATCGGCAAAGAGGCGCCGCCGCTCGAACGACTGGCGGCCGAGGAAATCGGCGAAACGATCGACAAGGTGTTTCACCGGAAGTCGCAGATTCTGGACGCGGTTCCGGACAAGGAGGGCCCGGCCATCCTCGTGGGAAGTCCCCGATCGAATGCGCCCCTCAAGGCAGCGTTGGGGGACGCCTGGCCGAAGCTCAGCGACCAGGGACATCTCCTGAAAACGACAAAGCTGAAGGGCCGTGAGGTGCTGGTCGTGGGGGGCCAGACGCCGGTCGCGACGTACTGGGGCGCCTCAGAGCTTGCCCACCGCTGGGGCGTCCGGTCGCTTCTGACAGGGAATTATCTTCCCTTCGAGCCGCCGCCGTTCTCGCTGGAAGGCTTCGACGAGGTTCTCGAACCGTCGTTCAAGGTGAGGGCCTGGACGTTGATGGACGGGACGCCGGTCGGTCCGGCCGCCTGGAGCCTGGCCGAACAAAAGCGAATCATCCGCCAGCTGGCCCGGATGAAGTTCACCCGGGTGGTGCTGGACCTCGAACCGTGGCAGCCGTTCGTTTCCTTCGAATTCAACGGCGTCAAGAAGACCTCAACGCTGCTCTGGCCGGGCGGGCCGATCAAGGTTGACGGCGACACCGCGGGACGGGCGGTGTTTCAGGGAAAGACGGAATTCGACAATCCGGACTTCGTCGGCAAGAAGACCCCGGAAGAGCGATTCGAAGCGGGGAAGCAGCTTCTCAGCGGCATCATCGACGAGGCGCATCGCTACGGCCTGACGGCAACGATCGCGGTCTCGCCGTTCGACTTCCCGAAGGAGTTCCAATCGCAATTGCCGGACTCCGAGCCCTCGGTGGAAAACGGAGATCTGGCGGTCATCCCAGGACCGAAAGCGCCCCTCTACGACGAGCCGGTGCAGAAGCTGGCCATTGCCCAACTGAAGGCGCTGATCGCGACGTACCCGACTATGGATACACTCGTCATCGGGCTTCCGCTCGACATGCACGGCGACGCCGAAGCGGCGTGGAAACGTCTTCAAGCGACGGGCACATTGCCGGAAACCGCCCTCTATGAGGACCTGTTGAAAGGGGCCAAGGCGCGGAAAGGACTGCTGAGCGGTGACGAGGGTATCGCGCTGATCAGCGGCCAGGTTGCCGCCATCCCCGCGGTGCGGAGGCTGGTCGAACATCCGGACGTCTCGCGCCGTGCGAACGGGAAGCTGCTGGACGTTGAGCTGATCGGCGTCGACCCGCTGCTGGCTCGGCTGGGACTGCGTGTCACGCCGACCGGAACCTGTTCGCTCTTCGTGTCCGATCCCTTGCCGGCTCCCGCCCCGGGGAGCTCGCTCCCTCTCAAGATCACGGGAGGAATGGACTGGAGCGACATGATCGTCGGCGTGACGCCGCGGTTCCATTTCCAGGAGACGGCCCGCAGCTTCAAGGAACTGCGGACCGCAGGATGGTCGGGATTCACGGCGATGTCGTCGAACCTGGGCGGCTCGGATCCGACGGCCTACTTCGCGTCCCGCGCCGCATTCGATTCACAGCTCACTCCGGAAGCTTGCGTCCGCGACCTGATCGATCAGGTCGCGGGCGAAGGAGTCGCCGATCGGGTCGTGAAGGCCTTCCGCCTGGTGGACGAGGCGGCCGACGCGGTCAATCTGGCGGACATTCCGGTCGTCGTCCCGGACGCTCGCCTCTATGCCCGATACCTCACGGGGGGCGCCGCGCCGGAGTGGTGGGCGACTCTGAAGGACGCCCATCTGAAAGCGATGGACGAGATGTACCGGGCGAATACCCGCGCCCGCGACGGAGGACGCGAGTTGACGCTCTACTTCGCGCGGCGATTCGAAGCGGCCTACGAGATGATGAACGCGATCGACACGGTGCGGGAAGGAAACGCCGCCGCCGCCAGGGGGGAGAAAGAGAAGCACGTCGAAAGCATTGAGAAGGCGATCGAGTCGACGTATGCTTCACTCAACGCCTATGCGGCCATCGCTCGCGATTCCAGCGACCGCGGGACGATCGCACTCGTCAACCGCGCCGGTTACAGGGTGCTTCAAAAGATGCTCGAAGACGCCGACAAGTAGTCGCGCTCGTCAGCTCTCGGGGAGGCGGTCGGCGCCGTCATAGTCGACGGAGACCAGAAACAATCCCTGCGCCGGCGCGGTCTCGCCGGCCTTCTTTCGGTCCCCTTCGACGAGAATCCTCCGGACGTCGTCCGCCGTCCATTTGCCGATCCCCACTTTCACCAGCGTGCCGGTGATCGCGCGGACCATGTTCCATAAGAATCCGTCCGCGACGATCTCCAGACAGACGAAGGGGCGTGCGGGATCGCCACTGACCTGGCGGCGTTTTCCGGAGGTGACGGCGTTTCCCTGTAATGTCGGCGCCGGCGCGACACCGGCTGCGGCGCTGCTCCACATCTCCCACCCCGCCGCACGCTGAATCGTCAGTTCCATCACTGTCCGCACGCTGGTTGCCTTGTTCGGCCATTTTGTCTCGAAGCAGCGGAAGTCGTGCCGTCCGACCAGGACCTGCCCCGCCTGATGCATGGCCTCGGCATCGAGTGCGCCCCGCATAAACCATGCGTAAGGACGGAGGAATGGAACGGCGGGGGGTGCGTCGCTGAGGACGTAGCGGTAGCGTTTCCGCTTCGCGCCGAACTGAGAGTGAAAGGCAAGCGGCGCTTCGGCGACGTCTCGAATGACGATGTCGCGCGGCAAATAGTACGTGAGGCCGTGCTGGAAGCGTTCGAGAGGCAGGACCGAGGATGTCGTGAAATTGGCGACCTGGCCCACGGCATGCACTCCGGCGTCAGTTCGCCCGGACCCGATGACGTCGGCCGTCTCACCCGTGAGTTTCAGCACCGCGTCCTGAAGTTCCCCCTGGATCGTCGGACCATACGGCTGCCATTGCCATCCGAGGTATCGTGTTCCATCGTAAGAGACCGTCAGTCGAATATTGCGCATGCAGGGCGGCGGCGGGTGGATTTCACGAGGGACGACATTCAGCACCCCGGCTGCGGCTTTGAGCAGCCGGGGTGCCGGAGCAAACGGCTTGCGAACAGGGGCACAACCTGATTCGGCACCCAGGGTGCCCAAGGCTGCACCCTGGGTGCTGTCATCGGCAGTGTATTTCTGAGGAGGCGGCCTCGCATAGCCTTCCGCCGACACGGCAACCGCGTCGCGCGAAAATCAAAGCCCGACGATCGCCGCACGAGACCAGTACGCTGGCTTCCGGGCGTCCTTGAGCGGTCGCTGCTCGATCGTCAGTAGAACATTTTTTCCGGCGACGCGCGCGAGATCGATTGAGAGATCAAGCCAGCCATCTTTCGCGGTCGAGGGGCCAACGACGCCGTCGTGCAGCGTTTGCCCGTTGGCGGTCACCACCAGCTGCCATTCGCTCTCGGGATCGTGTCCGACGTGAAGCTGCAGCGCGGCGGGCTTTCCAGCCGGGACTGTGAAGAAGCCATGCAGCACAAAGGGTTGCTTGTTGTCGGGCCCCTGGGTTCGAAGCACCGGCTTGCGGCCCCGCACTTCCTTGAGCAGCGTGATTCCATCGTGCGGCGAAGGAGTTGAGAACGGGGCGACCGGCGTCATGGCGGTGGCCAGCTCCGAACGGTCGACGGGCTGGAGGGCCACGTTGGGATCGGCCGGAGTTGTCGCCGGCTTGGGAGCCGCCGGCGTCAATTCACGAATCGCATCGAAGTCCTGCACGGTGCGGCCGAGGTAGATCGAATCGAACCACGCGGCGTCTCCGTCCGGGCAACCGAACTGGAGCCCGGTCAATGTGAACGTCCCGAAATCGGCGAACAGATCGCGCGTGACTTCAACCCATTTCGGGTCGGGGCCGCCGAGACGGATCGCGGCGCCGCTGAGTGGCGGGCCTTTTCCCGCATCGTAGCGGTAGCCCAGCTGCAATCCGCGATTGTCGATCATCATGCCGCGGCGGTCGCGAACACGGCGGTCAGGGGGGGCGTTGCCCGGACGGATCCGCGCGCGACGGCCGTCGTTGTCGCCTCCGAATTGCCCTTCGTGTCCCAGCGACAGGGCGATCTGCGAGCCCCCCTCCATCCTCCACGCGTAGCGGATGTATCGATATTCGCCGAAGGCGGGAAACTCACGAATCGCCGCGTCCAGCTCGGGCAGGCGAGGGTTTCCCTTGCCGGGGGCCGTCACCTTGAGCGACGCCTTGCCGCGATGCGGGTTCTCGGCCGCGAGGGTCGCTTCGCCGTCGCCGTCATGCAGGTTCTGCACGACCGTTTCCTCATCATCAAAGATTCGAAGGAGTCCGGGCCGCCGGGACAGGACGGAGATTCCGCGCCAGTCGACTGCGCCGTCCGGTTTCTCGGCGAACTGGATGACCTCGACGGCGACTGTTTTTCCCTGCCAGGAGTCGACGGGAAACAGGATGGGGTCTGGCATGGCGGGCGACGCGTTCGACGGCACTTCAAACTCTCCAAGCGCATGCCCGTCGACCTTCACCTGCACGCGGACCGGCGTGGTGCGCGTGGGGGGACGCGTTGTCGAAACCGCCAGCCAGCGCTGCGACCGTTCGATCCGCAGCTTTGTCGTCGCCGAGAGGTAAGGGAGATCGGTCGACGCCAGGACGCGGAATCGCGCATCCCGCGCATTGGATTCGTCCCAGTGATTGAGCAGACGCACATGGTCGAGATCGGCTGCGGGAACCGTCCAGCCGCCGAACGCGGGCAGACGGGAAAAGGCCCGCCGGGCCAGCTCCTTCTTGACCATTTCCATGTCGAGCTCGAGCTCGGGTTGGAGCCAGTCCACGAAGTCTCGCACATCCAGGGGGTCGGCCCCTTGCGGGCGGCCATCCAGCACCGGATCGGCCACCAGCGTAAGCCGGGCCGTCTGCCCGGCAGGGGCGGCAACCGTCAGCACGCCGCTGTCGACGAGCGTTTTCGAGCCGACGAGGACCTGGCTCTGAAACAAAGGACGCCGCTGATCGGTTTCCAGATCGATGCGGGCCAGCACGCATCCGCCGTCGCCTGCGGCATGATCGAGGCCCAACCGCGTGCGGAAAGTGCGGGTTGCGGGATGCAGTTCGAAGGAGAGTTCGTTGCGGGCCTGGACGCCGAAACCCAGAGGAAACGCGTTGGCGGCGACCTCGAGCGTCTGGCCGAGGACCGAGCGGTCGCGCTGCCATCGCGTGGATGCGGCGAAATACGACTCCTGCTTCACGGCGGACGGAGCGAGTTGCGTCAGCGAAACCTGGTTGGGGGCCGAGAATCGCCAGCTGCGGACGCTGGGAAAGCGAACCCAGAGCGGATCCAGCGCCCAGGCCGGCTGAATCAGATGAATCCACTGCTCGGGCTTGTTGCGGTCGCCGCGGAACTGCGGGCGAAAGCGCTCTGTGCTTGTCGTCGCCCGTAATCCGTCCTCGGTTTCGAATTGAATGATCCGGCCCATTCCTTCCGGGCAGAGAACCGCCAGAGGCTCGAATATGGCATCCCACGCGTCGCGACGCGGGAGATGAACTTCGGCGAGGTCGGCGAAGGGAAATGGCTGGATGCGGTCGTCGATCAGCAGCGTCACTCCGCTGTCGCCCCACCTCAGCGAGCGGAATGGCAAGACGCGGCCGTCGCGGAGAAAGGTGGTGCCGGGTCGATACTCGGTCGCCATGCGATGCCAGACCACGCGCTGCACCGATTCGCTGGCGACGCGGACGACATCCACTCCGCCATCCGTGGGGGAGAATGGCACGCCGGACTTTACGATCAGAAAGGGAACGTTCCGTTCGACCAGCGTTTCGCTTCCGTCCTGTGCCGAGACGACCTCGCCGGGAAATCGGTCGCCGGCGAAGAACTCCACATACATTTGTGGAGCCGCCGTGAGGCGCGAGGTCGCATCCAGAATCCAGCGGAATGGATTGCCCGCATCGAAGATCGGCTTGCCGGCCAGCGTGGGTTGTTGAGCAGGATCCTGCCAGTTGGCGATGTCGCCGGGAACGCGGGTTCCATCACTCAACATTCCGACGTATCTCGGATCGGCGGCCACGGCAACCGACGCGGCCAGCATCAACCCGATGAACACGCCGGAAATCGATGGAGAAGAGTTGCGCATGAGGTGCGGTGGGCTTCAGCGGCGTGGTTGCGAGCGGTTGGTTTTGCGTTCCGACCGCCGCGCCATGGTGGAAGGCGGCCGGTCACCTCCGGCGCTTTGCCGGATGAACGAGGCGTTCAAACCAGTATTGCCGCTCTCCGCCTTTGCGTCACAGCGCACGAGATCGATTTCGCAACAAGAGGCGAAGATCAGTCGATTTCCCGGGGCCCATCTCGGGGACCGCAAACGACTCTCCGCGGCGACCTGTCACAGATTCGGCGGGGGCGGGGGTTGCGGCTGATTGGGGCGGGGCGGACTCGGCTGGAAGTTGTGCTCGTTGAAATACGCGCCGAAGTTGCGGCTCATCTCCCATTCGGCCCGGCGGGCCCACGCCGTGTTCGGGTGATCGTCGATCACCTTCTTCAGGAGTTCCTGAGCCTTGTTGTAATAGTCCTCGACGTCCTGCTTCGTGATCTTCAGCCGCTTGGCCTGATCGGCATCCGGAAAGACGAGTTGGGGAGCTCCTGTCCGGATCGACCAGTGATTGCTGTTCTTGTCCTTGATGCGCTCCGGCATCGTCTTGCCGAATTGTTCGAGAGCGATCGCGAACTCGGCGAGCCGCACTCGATACGCGAAGATCTGGGCGTAGATCATGTCGTAGTTGGCCCGCCACCGGAGCGACGGTTCCTTGTCGCGCAGCCCGCGCACCGCATCCAGATGCTTCTGGGCTTCGGCGAGTGCACCGAGCATGCCGGTGATCTGCTGCAGGCGGCGGATCACGGCCGCGGACGACTTGTTCCAGTCCAGCACGAAGTACTCATAGTCCGGGATCTCCATCCCCTTGAACCGCTCTTCGTACGGATTGAGCAGCGAGATGACGTCCCACACCGCCTTGCGGAACGGACTGCGATCGCGCTCCTGCTGGTACTCGCGTCGCGACCCGATATTCGGCAGGTATTCGCGATTGTCGAGGTTGTCGAGCTTGCGGTTGTCGAGATCATTGATGTCCGATTCTTCGTTGGGAAGCTGGAAGAAGATCCCCCCGGTTTCCCGCGCGAGACGAACCTGCTCGTACGGACCAAAGCCGCTCATGTGTGCGTCGCGGCGGCGGCGGAAGCCGTCCCACTGGAGGTTCTCGGCAAAGGGTGTCTCCGGGCCCCGGCGAATCGGCAGATAGTGCAGGGAGCCGGTCACCGGCTGCACCCATCGCACGTGCGCGTACAGCGAGCCGAAGACGGCTTCGCGCCCCATGACGAAGATGGAGGCCTTGTTGCTCTTGGCGTCCTGCAGGGCGGTTTCGATGTGTTCGCCATCGTCGCCCGACTCGTCGCTGACCAGGATGACCACCAGCTTGCGGCCGCGACCGCCGGTGCCGAACTGCTTGAAGACCTTGCTCAGCGCCGCACAGGTATTCTCCTTGCCTGTCTTGTCGACCGGGATACGCTCGATGGCCGCGACGATCTTCTCGTTGTCGCTGGTCGGCTGCTGAGTGTGGACGTGGTAGTCGGCTCCGAAGCTCACGATGGAGGTCAGCAGGACATCCGAGAGCTTTTCCTTGCGTTTCTTGAACTCCTGCGACAGCTGCGCGTCCTTTTCGACGAGCTTGAGTTCCTCATAAACGCGATTGAAGCGTCCCTTCAATTCCTCCTGGTCGTCCTTCATGCTTTCCGACTCGTCGAACAGCCACACGACGTGGCACTTCTCCGAGCGGAGCATTCGGATCAGCTCCTTGGTCATGCGGTCGAGGGCGCCGCCGTAGCCTTCCACCTTGGCGTTCACTTCGCCCGCGATGCCGGTTCCGCCGTTGCCGCCGAGGTCCACCCCGAGCGTTTCCATGGCCGGGCCGCCGCCCCCACCGGTATTAAGTCGGACGACAGGATCCTTCCCAATGCGGTTGGCCACCGCACCGACGCCCGTGCCGCCAACGCCCGGACCGCCGCCTCCTCCACCGCCACCGCTTCCACCGCCCGGAGCACCCGCGATACCGGTGGAGTCGGACGTGATTTCGGTCGAGACGTTGCCACCCGCTTCCAGGTTGATGCTGGTCGCCGCTCCGACCTGGGTATCAAGCTCCTGCGTGACGTCCGCAATCGAACGCTGATCGTCCGGAATGACCGCTTCCAACGCAGCCGATGTATTCTCGGGAGCGACGGCCATCTTGAGGAAATACATCCCGATGAGCACGGCCGAATGGACGCCGAATGAAACGAGGGTCGGCATCAACTGTTCGCGGGATTTCATCGACACACCCTGAGGGGGGCGGAATTCATCGCGGAGGTTGCAGCGAAGCGGCCAGTGCGCGAAAGATGGAGCGGACACGTCGCTTCGGGAGCGCGACGCGCCGGACATCTTTCGTGGTTCGATCATATCGGCATGCGCATGACCTGTCCATTGGGCAACTGTACGGCCGACAGATCAAATACGGGTCGGGACGGCGATTCCCCACTCTTGATTGTCGGCCCCCCCGGGCGCGACTATAGTCTTCCCGCTGCCGGACCTTTCGCGGATAGGGTTTCCATGCCTCCCCTCACGCATTTTGACGAGCACGGCGCCGCCCGCATGGTCGACGTCGGAGGGAAGGGCGTCACGCACCGCCGGGCCCGCGCCACGGCCGTCATCACCATGCTGCCGCAGACTCTTCAACTCATCACCGATCGCCAGGTGGCGAAAGGAGATGTGTTTGAGGTGGCCCGGATCGCCGGAATTCTTGCGGCCAAGCGGACCGGGGAGTTGATTCCCCTCTGTCACCCGCTCGGACTCGACAGCATCGAAATCGATTTTTCTCCGATGGATGCGTCACGCGTCCGGATCGAGGCGACCGTTTCGGTCCATGGGCGGACCGGCGTCGAGATGGAAGCGATGACGGCGGTCAGCGTGGCGGCCCTGACCGTCTACGACATGTGCAAAGCGGTCGATCGGGCCATGACGATCGGACCGATCCAGCTGGAAGAGAAGTCGGGGGGCAAAAGCGGCCGCTATCTCCGCTCGCCGCCCGATTCTTCGCCCCAATCCGGCATCTGAAAATACGTCCCCACCCCTGCCGCCGAACGCCGGCTGTCGCGATCGGCCAGTACGCTTCTTCCGATCACTCCCTATGAACCGTGACTCCGATAATGGCCAGGCCCTGCTTGATCCGAGCCAGTCGGCCAGCGTGCTGACTCAGGTCGCGGCGCTGGTGGGATCTGAGTTGCGGGATGTCGATGAGATCTTCCGGGAGGAGCTGCGGAGCCCGCGGCAATGCGTGTCCGACGTGCTCCAGCACGTCACTCGCTTCCAGGGAAAGCGGCTTCGCCCGATTCTGGTTCTCGTGACGGCCGACGCCTGCGGCGGCGTGCGGCACGCCCACAAGGTGCTGGGGGCCGTCGTCGAGATGATCCACATGGCGACGCTGGTGCACGACGACGTCCTGGACGACGCCGACACGCGGCGGCACGTGGCAACCGTCAACTCGAGGTGGAGCAACGAGACGAGCGTGCTGTTCGGCGATTACCTCTTCACGCACGCATTCCATCTGGCCAGCAGCCTCGAAACGGCACACGCCTGCCGCGTGATTGGCCGGGCCACCAACCTCGTCTGCGAGGGAGAGTTGTCGCAGGTTCACGAACGCGGCAATCTCGACCTGACCGAGGACGAGTATCTGCAGATCATCACCGGCAAAACCGCCGAACTGTGTGCGGTGAGCTGCTACCTCGGAGCCCATTATGCCGGAATGGACGAGACGGTCTCCCGCTCGCTCGAACAGTATGGGCGATCGCTGGGCATCGCATTCCAGATCGCAGACGACATCCTCGACCTGATGGGGAACGAGGCCAAGACGGGAAAGACCCTTGGCTCGGACATTGAAAAGCAGAAGCTGACGCTTCCCTTGATTCGGCTTCTCGACCAGTCGCCGCCCGAGCAGGCCAGTGCGATTCGAGCGTTGTTGTCGCATCCCGAAGCGGCCACTCGCCGCGCCCTCCAGAGGTATCTCGACGCCAGCGATGCCCTCGAGTACGCCGACGAACGCGCCCGTCACTTCGTCAATGACGCTCGCCGGCACCTCGCCTGCCTGCCCGACTCTCCCGCCAGGCGGTTGCTCGACCAGATCGCCGAGTTCTCCATCCGCCGCAAGTTTTGACGCCGTGAGCAGGTCGCGATGCGCCTCCCCTCGGTCCACATCTTGATGAGACCGACGAACGTCTCGCTGAGGGGGCCGCGGAAACGACGGATTCGACGGAGAGCGCGGAAAGCCGCATGAACTGAACGTCGTTTGGAATGATCGGCAGCCTGATTTCGGCTACTCTTCATCTGCCCCGATCCTTCGTGACGAGTCCGCTTCATGGATTTCCTGCAACTCGCCGGGCGCTCCGTGCTGGTCACGGGAGTCGCCAACCGCAAGAGCGTCGCCTGGCATACCGCGCGCGTGCTGACCGAAGCCGGCGCGGATGTCATTTACTCGGTGCGTTCCGAGACGCGACGCGACGCGGTCCGCAAGCTTGTCGGCGAGGCTCCTGTTCTGGTGTGCGATGTCGAACACCAGGACCAGATCGACCGGTTGCGGGACGAGTTGAAGGCGTTGCGTCCGGGTGGAATCCACGGGCTGGTCCACTCCATCGCGTTCGCCGATTACTCGGCCGGCTGGCTGCCGTTCCACGAGACGCCGCGGAAGGCGTTCCTGCAGGCGATCGATATCTCGTGCTATTCGCTGGTGGCCCTGTCGAACGCCCTTCGCGATCAGATCGACCGGGAGCACGGGAGCGTCGTGACGATTTCGATTTCCACGACCCGCATGGCGGCCGAGAACTACGGCTACATGGCGCCCGTGAAGGCGGCCCTTGATTCTTCCCTCTGCTTTCTCGCGAAATCGTTTTCGCAGTTCTCGAAAATCCGCTTCAATGCGGTCTGCCCCGGCCTGCTGAAAACCTCGGCGTCGGCCGGAATACCCGGTTACGTCGACAGCTTCCTGTTCGCCGAGAAGGCGACGCTTCGCAAGCAGGCCGTGCAGACCGAGGAAGTGGCCAACGCGGTGGCCTTCCTGCTGAGTCCGCGTTCGTCCGGCATCAACTCGCAGGGGCTGGTGATCGACGCGGGGATGGGGACGAATTACTTCGACCGCGATCTCGTGGGGGGATCGTGAGACCGCCGGCGGGTCTCGATGACGTTGCTCGGGAAGTGGATCCTCGGAGATCGATCACGATGAGTTCCTCGCGAAGTGTTACTCCGGTGAAGGTCGGCGTCATCGGGCTTGGGCGGTTCGGACGGCTCCACTCGCTCACGCTTTCCGGGTTGGCGGAAGCCGAGCTGGCGGGCGTCGTCGCACGGCGGGCCGAAAGCGTCGTGGCGCTTCAGCGGGAACTGCCGCATGTCCCCGGCTGGACGAACCTCGATCGGGCGGTTGAGGAATCCGGGGCCGAAGCGTGGGTTGTCGCCTGTTCCACCTCGAATCACGTCTCCGTGGTGCAGACGCTGCTCCGCGCCGGGAAGAAGGTGCTGCTCGAGAAACCGATCTCCGAGTCGCTCGCCGAGGCGGAGACCCTCGCGCCTCTCGTGACGGATGATCCCCCCAATCTGATGCTGGGGCACATCATCTTGTTCAACAGCGAGTTTCGTGCCTTGCGCGAAGAGGCCGCCCGCCGCGGCGGATTGCAGTACATCGATTGCGTGCGGCATCGGCCGGCCAGCATCGTCAAAGACTTTCCCGGCGAGAACCCGCTCCAGGCAACGATGGTGCACGACCTGTATGCAGTGCAGGCTCTGATGAATCGCGAAGAGCCGGTGCGGTTCAGCGCGCAGTTCCATCGTGCGGAGGTTGGCTCGGTCGATCTGGCGCTCGCCCAGATGCAGTGGGCGGGCGGAACGCTCGCGTCGTTCGCATCGTCCTACATGACGCCGTCCGGCATGGCCCCGCGCGGATTTGACCGGACCGAAGTCTTCGGTCGCGGCTGGGCCGCCCGCATCAACACGAATCCGCGGCCGGTGGAAGTCTGGGACGAACAGGCCCGCTGGCCGATGCCCCTGGAGATTCGCGCGGACCTGGCCGGCCCCAGCGGAATGATGGCGGAAGAGCTGCGCTGCTTTTGCCGCGTCGTGCGAGGGGTCGAGAATGTCCCCGTCGGTGCGACTTACTCGGATGCGATGCAGGTCCAGCGCTGGCTCGATCGGCTGGAGGCCGAGGCCCTGCGGGTGTGAGCGGTAGAGTTTCGCGGCATCGCGCAAGAAAATGCCGGGAGTTGGGTCGTCCGTGCCCCTCTCCCGGCTTCGCCACCCGCAAAGCGGCCGGCACATCCTGCGCCCATCCGTGCGGATTGTTTCCGAACTCACCGTGCAGAACGGCAGGCACGTCATGCGGCGGCCGTCCTGCAAATCATTCTCTGCCTCAACCTGCGAGACTCAGTGGAAGATGTAACCTTCTTCTCCGTGCTGGCTGACGTCGAGGCCTTGGACTTCCTGCTCTTCGGTCACCCGCAGGCCCATGACGGCCGCCAGGATTCCGAGCAGAACCACGGTGCCGGCGATCGACAGGGCGGCCGCCGCCCCGACGCTGATCAGCTGATTGACAACCTGCGACGGCTTCCCTTCGAGCAGGCCAAACCAGTCCGGGTTGCCGGTCACGCCCTTCGAGGCGAACACGCCGGTCAACACCGCACCCAGCATTCCGCCGACGCCGTGGACGCCAAACGCGTCGAGTGAATCGTCATACTTGAAGGCGTTCTTAATCGTCGTACAGGCGAAGAAGCAGACGACGCCCGCCGCAAGCCCCATGATCATGCCGCCGACCGGATCAGCCGTGCCGGCCGCCGGGGTGATGCACACGAGGCCGGCCACCGCGCCCGAGCAAGCGCCGAGAACGCTCGGCTTGCCGCGGAAGATCCACTCAAGGAGGGCCCAGGCGATGCAGCCGACGGCCGCCGCCATGTGGGTCGCGACGAACGCGTTGGCCGCCGAGACGCCCGCACCGCCGGCGCTACCGGCGTTGAAGCCGAACCAGCCCATCCACAGCATGGTGGCGCCGATGAAGGTGTAGGTCATGTTGTGCGGGGGCATCGGCTCGGTGCCGAAACCCTTGCGTTTGCCGAGCATGATGCAGCAGACGAGTGCCGAGATGCCCGAGCTGATGTGGACGACGAGACCACCGGCAAAGTCGAAGGCCGGAACCTTAGCCGAGGCGTTGAACGGGTTGAACCAGCCCGTGTCAGACCACACCCAGTGGGCGAGCGGGCAGTAGATGAAGGTGCCCCAGAGGATCGAGAAGGCGACCATCGTGCTGAACTTCATGCGTTCCGCGAAGGCTCCGCAGATGAGGCCAGGAGTGATGATGAAGAACATCATCTGGAAGATCATGTGGACGAGGCGAGGAATCGTGGCCACCATCGGAACGACCGATTCCTTGGTCTCCGGGTTCCAGACGGGAAGTACGCCCTTGAGCATCACGAAGTCGCCGTTGCCGACGAAGCCGCCCAAAAGGTCGCCGCCAAAGGCGAGGCTGTAGCCGTAGACCGCCCAGATCACCGACATGATGCCCATCAGCGTGATGCACTGCATCATGACGCCAAGGACGTTCTTCTTGCGGACCAGACCGCCGTAAAAAAGGGCGAGGCCGGGAGCCGTCATCATAAGGACGAACGCCGAGGAGGTGAGCATCCAGGCGACGTCGCCGGTGTTGAGGTTGTCCGCCTTGTAGAAGGGCGGAGCCGGCGGTGGAGTTTCAGGAGCCGCTGGGGGGGCAGCGGTAGTCTCCGCGGCAGGGGGAGTCGCCGGGGGATCCTGAGCGATCACACGCGAGTCGGCCCACATTCCACTGAAGAGTACGATCAGTAACGCCAAACCGGGGAGCGCTCGACCTCGAAACATCGTCCGGAGCCTTTCAAGTCTCAAACGGGGTGCAACTCTTGGGCAGGGTTGCCACGCCTTTGGCGATACACTTCGCGTCCCTGCGAATGGGCGGCCCTGAAGTGACCGCAAACTTCGCCTCAGTCGCCCCACTTCAGTGCGACTTGGAATGAGGCCATTGCTCAATTTGCACCAATTTCGCAAATCGTATGCCTGCCGTTTCACAGCAACTGAACGGGTATCGCAACCGCTCACTAAAATTGACTTTAGATTCCCCCGTATGAACGTCGGCCCGCGCGGCTGCCCGCTTTTGTGCTCTAGTCCGGGCACAATTGCCCGCGTATTGGGCATGCCTCGCATCCGGGATCATGCTCTCTCGTGCAGCCCGCAGGTCTCCCCCTCCGTGACAACCGCACTGACGTTTCCTTGAAGCTACTCAACCCGCCCTCGCCCGCTAAAATGGACCCCGACAACCACTCTCCCCACTCCGAAGTGGAGGGAGGGGCTTCCTCAGACTGGTCCTCGCCACAGTCCGTCACCCCTCTCGACGGACTCACAGGGTGCAGAAATCAACATGCCTCGCGGAAAAGTACAAGTCGGTCTGGTTCAGATGCGGTGCGAGGACTCGCCCGCCCGCAATCTGGAGCGCGCGGTGGAAGGCGTTCGCGCGGCGGCCGCCCAGGGGGCGAAGATCGTCTGTCTCCCCGAGCTGTTCCGATCACTCTACTTCTGCCAGACCGAAGACCATCGTCATTTCGCGCTGGCTGAGCCGGTCCCGGGCCCCAGCACCGAAGCCCTCAGTCTTGTCGCCAGGGAACTGGGAGTGGTCGTCATCGCCAGCCTCTTCGAGAAGCGGGCGGAAGGTCTGTACCACAACACGACCGCGGTTCTCGATGCCGACGGGACGTACCTCGGCAAATACCGGAAGATGCATATTCCGGACGATCCTCTCTTTTACGAGAAGTTCTACTTCACGCCCGGCGATCTGGGTTATCGGATCTTCGAGACGAAGCACGCCCGCATCGGCGTCCTTATCTGCTGGGACCAGTGGTACCCCGAAGCAGCACGTCTCACGGCGCTCCGTGGGGCCGACATCCTGTTCTATCCCACCGCCATTGGATGGCATCCCTCGGAAAAGGCCGAATACGGAGAAACGCAGCACGACAGCTGGGAACTGATTCAGCGGTCGCACGCGGTGGCGAACGGCTGCTACGTCGTCAGCGTCAACCGCACTGGGCACGAAGGTCCGCGGGACGGCGGCCTCGAGTTCTGGGGGCAGAGCTTTGCGGCCGATCCAAGCGGCAAGCTGCTGCTGCGCGCCGAACCGGACCAGGAAGCGACGCTGACCGTCGAGCTGGACCTGGGTAAGCTCGACGTGGTGCGGACGCACTGGCCGTTTCTCCGCGACCGAAGGATCGACTCCTACGGTGATCTGACGCGTCGATACATCGATGCCGAGACTCCGTGAACGGATGTCTTGATTCCGCCGCTGCCGCCGTCTCCCTCGGATGACTCACGATGTGTCCATCCAATCGCGGGAGTGTCGCGCGCATTGTGCGGGGAATTCGGGTTCGGCAAGAACTCCCTTCGGAAAACGGCCGAATGGAGCCCCTTCGCTGGTAAGTCTTGCGGGTGAAAGCGGCGATACCAAGGACGAACCGGCCCGCATTGCGGGTCGAATCGTGCGAAAGAGGCCGCGTTTCGCCGAAACGCTCGCAGGACGATGGTCTTTCGCGCCAGGGCAAGGATGCTCTCACCCCCGCACTGGAAACATTCTCCGGACGCGGTCGGGACATGACCATGAGCTTTCGCCGCCTCGCCTCGTGGCTCTTCGGCTCCGCACCGACCTCGATTCGACGACATTGGAGGAGTCTGCGTCGATCCGGAGTGCAACCTGTTGATGCCTTCATCCAGCCCCTGGAGTCGCGGCTGCTGCTGGCGGCCGACCTGCGGGCCACGATGGTAGACGCCCCCACAACGGCGCCGCGCGGCAGCACCATCTCGGTCAACACCGCAATCAACAACAACGGGGACAGTCCAACCGGCTCGTACACACTCCGCTATTACGCGAGTTCCGACGCCACCATCACATCTTCCGACACGCTGTTGAAATCGGTGACGCGATCGGGGCTCAACGCCGGAACGACTCAGCAATGGAACGAGTCGGTCGTGCTTCCGGCGGGAATAGCGGCCGGAAACTATTACATCGGGGTGATTGTCGACGCGACCAATGCGGTCGTCGAATCGAACGAAACGAACAACTGGCGGGCGGACTCGGCGACGATCTCCATCACGGCGCCGCCGAATGTGGACCTGAGGGCGATGCTCGTCGACGGCCCGGCGGCCGCGGATGGCGGCACGAACGTCGCGGTGACGACAGCCGTCCGCAACCAGGGAACGGCCGTCAGCGGGACGTACACCGTCGCGTACTACATCAGCACCGACGCGAATATCACCGCCAGCGACATCCGCGTGAAGTCGGTGGTGCGCCCGACGCTTGGCGGCGGCGCTCAGCAGCAGTGGGCCGAATCCATCGCGTTGCCGTCGAATCTCTCCACGGGCAACTACTACATCGGAATCATCGTCGACCCGTCCAACACGCTGACCGAAGCGTTGGAAAGCAACAACATCCTGGCGGATTCGACCGCGATCCGCATCACGCAGCCGAGCCTCATCGACCTGACGCCCACCCACGTCGACGGGCCGACGACGAATGTCCGAGGCGCTCCGATGTCGGTCGTGTCGAGCGTCGGCAACCTGGGGAGCGGGGCAAGCGGCGCGTTCACCGTAAGCTACTACCTCAGCTCGGATGCCACAATCAACACGGCCGACCGCTTGCTCAAGACGATCAGCCGAGCATCGATCGATGGCAACAGCAGCCAGACATGGACCGAGTCGATCACGCTGCCATCGGCTGTCACCGCGGGGACGTACTACATCGGGATGATCGTCGATCCTGGCAACTCGATTCGCGAGCGGTCGGAGTCGAACAACACGCGTGCCGACACCGCCGCAATCGCGGTCACAATTCCTCCGACCATCGACTTCCTGCCGACGGCCGTTGACGCCCCGGCGACGGCTGACGGGGGGATGATAATCAGTGTCAGCACAGGCGTGCGTAATCAAGGAACGACGAACGCGTCGTCGTATGGGATTGCCTACTACCTCAGCACGGACGCGACCATCACGTCCGCCGACCTCCGCCTGAAGACCGTCACGCGCCCGGCGCTGAATGCGGCCGGACTGCAGCAGTGGGTCGAATCGGTCGCGATTCCGTCGACGCTCGCGACCGGAAATTACTACATCGGCGTGATTGTCGACCCCAGCAACACGGTCGTCGAGATCAGCGAGGCGAACAACATCCTGGGGGAATCGACGTCGATCCGCATCACGCAGCCGAGCCAGATCGATCTGACGCCGACTCTGGCGGACGGTCCCACATCGGTCGTCCGCGGCAACGCGGCGTCGGTGGTCACGAACGTCGGCAACCTGGGATCCGCCTCCAGCGGCTCGTTCACCGTCAACTACTACATCAGCGCCGACGCGACGATCACGACGGGAGACACGCTGCTCAAGTCGGTCAGCCGTTCGACCATCGCCGGCTCGGGGAGCCAGCAGTGGACCGAGTCGGTGACGATTCCGAGTTCGCTGGCAGCGGGGACCTACTATCTCGG
Source organism: Planctomycetaceae bacterium (assembly GCA_020850695.1). GTDB lineage: Bacteria > Planctomycetota > Planctomycetia > Planctomycetales > Planctomycetaceae > JADZEF01. The sequence continues at coordinate 19,899 of JADZEF010000124.1, forward strand.
CGTCGTCGTCGATCCGGGCAATGCAATCCGTGAAAGGAACGAGGCCAACAACGCCCGGGCGGATGTGGGCGCCATCACCGTCACGGCTCCGGCCTCTCCGCCGCCGAATCCCGGAGTTTCTCAGTTCACGATCTCGTTGACGTTCAGCGGGCTGACGTCCACGCAGATTGCGATCTTCAATCAGGCCGCCGCCCGATGGTCGCAAATCATCACCGGCGACCTGCCGGACGTCGTCTATAACGGCGCGACGATTGACGACGTGCGGATCTCGGCCTCGTCCGCGGCCATCGATGGTGCGGGAGGCATCCTGGGACAGGCGGGACCAACGCGGTTGCGGGTCGGTTCTTATCTGCCGTACCTGGGAACCATGCAATTCGACTCCGCCGACCTGGCACAGATGGAGTCGAACGGAACGCTGTTGTCGGTCATTCTGCACGAGATGGGGCACGTGCTGGGGATCGGCACCATCTGGTCTTACAAGGGGTTGATTTCGGGGGCCGGGGGAGCCGCTCCGATTTTCACCGGCCGCCAGGCGACGGCCGCCTACAACCAGATCTTCGGAACGAATGCCAGCGGGGTCCCGGTGGAAGGGAACAACTCTCCGGTCGGCTCGCGCGACGCGCACTGGCGTGAGTCGGTGTTCCGCACCGAACTCATGACGCCCTACATCAGCGGGGCCACGAACCCCATCAGCCGCGTGACGGTGGGCTCGCTGGCCGACCTGGGTTACACGGTCAACACGAGCGCGGCCGACGCGTACGTCGCTCCGGCGTCCGTGGTGGCCGGAGTGAAGACCAGCGGAAGCAGCGGAACCCCGTCGATCGCCTGGGGAACGCCCGTCGCGAGTTCAGCTGCCTCGGGATGGAACGATGGGCTGTCCCGCACCCTGCCGAGCCCGCTCGAATGGCGGCTGCGCGGAGCAGGGGATGCAGACCACAACCACACCGGAAGCAGCTCGGGTGATCACGACCAGGGCCACGATCACGGCGCGATAAGCGACTTGGAAATCGTAGTCGACTCGGGAGACACGCCGACGCCTTGGCCGATTCCCGCGGCGGCGGCATCGTCAGGATTGAACAACCTCGATGAGATCTTCGCTCAGTTCGAATCCGGTTCACTCGGCCTGCTGATGTGAGCGCCGAGAGTCAGCGAATGCTTCCCCGATCGACTCCGACCGTCGGCGCCGGCAGCGTCGGATTTCCCCATTCGGCAACCGGCTGGTCGTAGTCGACGACCCAGATGTTGCGGAAGTGGACCGGATTGCCATGGTCCTGAAGCTTCGTCGGAAGCAGCGAGGGTCCTTCGGGCTGGCCGGCGCCGGTCTTCCGCTCGATCGAGAAGTTGTCCTGAACCTTGACGCCGTTGTGCCAGACGGTCAGCCGACCATTCTGGACCTTCTTCCCATTGCTGTCGAAGCGGGGCGAGCGGAAATCGATGTCGTAGGTCTGCCAGCTGAGGGGCGGATAGCACATATTCACGAGCGGCGGCTGGTAGGTATACAGCGACCCGCACTCGTTGTTCTTCCCTTCGAGGCCGAACGAATCCAGGATCTGCACTTCGTAGCGGCTTTGCAGGTAGACGCCGCTGTTGCTGCGCCCCTGTCCGCGGGCCTGCGGCATGTACGGCAGCCGAAACTCGACATGCATGCGGAAATCCCGCAACGGGTACTTCGTTTCGGTTCCGACCATCAGCAACCGGTCGGGGGTTTTGCGGGCATTCTTGAATCCCTGCTTCCAGTTCACATCGTAGAGAGGCGTGCCGAACAGAGGGCAGGGCAGGCCTTCGGTGGGACTGCGTCGAAAGGTCTTCGACAGCATCCCGCCGCCGGTCGATGAATTGGCGGTGAGCGCGGCGGTCGTTCCGTTGACGTCGACATTCCATCCCATGCCGGACATCCGCACGGATTTGTCCATGCGGCCGCCGGTCAATGGCGTCCGGTCCTTGCCAGTCCAGCCCGCTCCGGGAAGTCCTCCCGGATAGAACACCGCATCGAACTTCCCTTCTCCCCGCGCAACGACTTGCAGTCCGCCGTAGGTGACTTGCGAATCAGGGATGTGAACCAGGCCCAGGTATTCCCCCTGGAAGGCGAAATCCTCGTCCACGGCGGACAGGTCGGTCACGGCGGAATTCGCCTTCTTCGGTTCGGCCGAGACCGCAGGGAGCGCGAGGCCGGCGACGATCACACCCAGGACGGTGAGGCGAACAACAGGCGACAGGAACGACATGCGGCAGCCCTGGAATCCGGCGGGAAGCGGGAAGTCTCGAAGATCGTAACCGGGCCGCGGAACCCCGCACAATCGGTCGGTTCGGCAAATTCGCGGCACCTTGGGAGACGCCGAGACGCGTCGTTGAAATCCTCAGAATCAGCACGTTGAGAACGAATGAGAAGGCCCGATCAACGCGAAGGAGGACGAGGTGATTCGGACCCCACGCAGTCGATTCGCTGATGTCGCGCGACGAGCGGCCCGATGCGCACTCCATGGTCGACTTTCGCTCCGCGAAAGATCGTCGGATTTAACGTTCCACCCCAGCAAGTCATCGAAGGTCTCTCCGCGCCCGCGTTCTTTCGCGGAGTGAAAGACGACCATCGCCGAGTCGATCGCAATCGCTCTCCGAGATCAGACCAATGCCTCCCCGCAAGCGCCCACCCGTCGGATTCACCGTCGAAACGGTGGCGCGGCCGGCGCTCAGCACCTGGTTCGAACCATTCCTCCAATACCTGCGGGCCGAGTGCGGAGCGGCGGCCAACACGGTGAAAGCGTACTCGGCGGATGTGACGCGATTCATTGCCTGGGCTCGTGAGGCCGGCCGTCCCGGCCCGCACGACATCGACCTTCCCTTGCTCACGAGCTATCTCGCGCACCTTCACGAGCGCGGATTGAAGTCGGTCTCCGCTTCGCGGCATCTCGTCTCGCTGAAGATGTTCTTCCGGTTTCTGGTGCTGGAAGGCGTCCTGGCAGAGAGCGTGGTGGAGCTGTTGAGCTCGCCCAAGCTCTGGCAGACGCTGCCGAAGGTCCTCAGTCCGGACATGGTCGAGCAGTTGCTGAACGCTCCCGGCGCGGATGACCGCTGGCGGCTGCGAGACCGCGCGCTGCTGTGCGTGCTGTATGCGACCGGGTGCCGGGCGTCCGAGATTTGTGGACTGACGCTCCGGGACCTGCACCTCGACGAGGGTTGGTGCCGCTGTCTCGGCAAAGGGAACAAGGAGCGGCTGGTCAACCTGAACCCGGTGGCACGGGCGGCGCTGGAGGCCTATCTCAATCACGAGCGTCCCGAGCTGGCGCGCGAGGATTCCTCGGACTCGGTGTTTCTCACGCGATGCGGCAAACCGATCACGCGGGTCGTGGTGTGGCGGCTGGTGACGCGATACGCCCGCCGCACGGGGTGCCGCGGGAAGGTTTCTCCCCACACGCTACGGCATAGTTTTGCCACGCACATGCTGGCGGGCGGGGCGGAGATCCGGGCATTGCAGGAATTGCTGGGACACGCGAATATCGCCACCACCCAGATCTACACCCACGTCGAACACAGCCGGCTCAAGGCGGTTCACAAGAAGTTTCACCCGCGAGGGTAATGGCCGCCCCATGTTCTCCTGGTTTCGCAACCGCCGACGGAAGCGGCTCGCCGCCCGCCCGTTTCCCGCCGAATGGTCCACGGCTCTCCGGGAGAATTTCCCGCATTCGCAATGGCTCAGCGAACCGGACCGGCTAAGGCTACTGGGGATCATCCAGATTCTGATCGCGGAGAAGTATTGGGAAGGGTGCGGGGGACTGCAGCTGACCGACGAGATCCGCGTGACGATCGCCGCCCAGGCCGCGCTTCTGGTCCTGGGCTTCGACAACGAGTACTTCAGCCGACTTGTGACGATTCTCGTCTATCCGAGTCAGTACGTCGCACCGGAGAAGACCAGCCTTCCGGGTGGTGTGGTTGTGGAAGATGAGTCGGAGCGGCTGGGAGAGGCCTGGCACACGGGGGTCGTCGTGCTGTCGTGGCCCGATGCCCTGCGCGGCGGACAGCTTCCGACCGACGGGCAGAACGTCGTGATGCATGAGTTCGCTCACGTGCTCGACTCGGCCGACCAGATGTTCGACGGGACGCCGGACCTGCTACCCGATGACCAGTACGAGACGTGGCGCGACGTCATGACAGCCGAATACCGCCGCCACACCCGTGCGGCGGCGCAGGGACGCTGGACGCTGCTCGACCGATACGGAGCGAAAAGCGAGGCGGAGTTCTTCGCCGTCGCGACCGAATGCTTCTTCGAGCGCCCGCAGCAGATGCAGGCGCGGCACCCGCACCTCTACGATGTGTTGCGGGCCTTTTATCGCCAGAATCCGGCTCAGCGCGTCCCGGCCTGATCAACACGTTCCGCCACAGTCGTCCTCGCTCCGCGAAAGAACTCGAACGACACCAGATTCGCGCTATCGATCGAATTGCCTCCGTCCAGACTTCACGAAGTCGATCCGATCCATTCAGATAGCACGTCCACGCTCGTCCGCGTTCTTTGGCGGGAGCGAAAGACAACCCTCCTTTTCCTCGCCGCCCCATGTCACTCCGCGAACTGCTCGAATCGTCCGACGCCTCCCTCTACGACATTGTCACCGCGGGTGAAGGTCCATCCGGATCGCTTCCCCTCACCGAGCAGATGCTTCTCGAAAGTCCGAGCGGCGACCTCTTCGGCCTGACGCAGAATGCCGGCATGGGGTGGGATCCGCAGCAGATGCTGTGGGACCAGGTTCTCATTCTCAGCACGCAGGGGGGGATTCGCGGTGAAAACGGCAAGCCGATCGCGCTCGGCTATCACACCGGCCATTGGGAGGTCGGCCTGCTGATGCGGGCGGCGGCCGAGGAATTCACGCGGCTGCAGGCCATGCCGTTTGCAGGATATGTCAGCGATCCTTGCGACGGGCGGACGCAGGGGACGACCGGCATGATGGACAGCCTGCCGTACCGGAACGATGCGGCGATCGTGCTGAAGCGACTGATCCGCTCGCTGCCGACGCGCCGCGGCGTGTTAGGCGTGGCGACGTGCGACAAGGGCATGCCCGCGATGATGATGGCTCTGGCCGGCATGCACGACCTGCCTTGCATTGCGGTGCCGGGGGGCGTCACGTTGCCCGCGAAGGAGGCCGAGGATGCGGGGAAGGTCCAGTCGATTGGGGCACGGTACGCTCATGGCGAAATCACCCTCGAACACGCGGCCGAGATGGGTTGCAAGGCGTGCGGGTCGGCAGGGGGGGGGTGCCAGTTCCTCGGGACGGCCGCCACGTCGCAGGTGATTGCGGAAGCCTTCGGCCTCGCGCTCCCGCACTCGGCGCTCGCTCCTTCGGGGCAACCGGTGTGGCTGGAGATGGGACGGCAGGCGGCCCGGGCGCTGCTGCAACTCATCCGCCGCAAGCTGACGATCAAGCACGTCCTGACCGATGCTGCACTCCACAATGCGATGGTCGTGCATGCGGCAGTCGGCGGCTCGACGAACCTGCTGCTGCACATTCCGGCGGTGGCATTCTCGGCCGGGCTGCGACGACCGACCGTCGACGACTGGAATCGCCTCAACCGGCAGGTGCCGCGGCTCGTCGACGTTCTCCCCAACGGCCCGGTGGGACATCCGACCGTCCAGTTCTTTCTGGCTGGCGGCGTCCCCGAAGTCATGCTTCATCTCCGGCAGTTGGGACTGCTCAAGCTCGACGCCGTCACGGCCACCGGCGAAACGCTGGGCGACGTCCTCGAGTGGTGGGAACGCTCGGAGCGCCGCACCCGGCTCCGCGAGATCCTCAAGGAACGGGACGGGGTCGATCCCGACAACGTGATCATGTCGCCGGACCGGGCCCGCGGGCGCGGCCTGACCAGCACGGTGACGTTCCCCGTCGGCAACATCGCCCCCGAGGGGGCCGTCATCAAAAGCACCGCCATCGATCCGACGGTCGTCGATCCTGACGGTGTCTATCGAAAGACCGGACCGGCCCGCGTCTTCACCTCGGAAGTCGACGCGATCGCCGCCATCAAGGGGACGCACGGCAGGCCGATCGAGCCCGGGGACATCATCATCCTCATCTGCCGCGGACCGCTCGGCGCCGGCCTCCCGGAGACCTATCAGATCACCGCAGCACTTCGATACCTCCCGTTCGGAAAGCATGTCGCCGTGATCACCGACGCCCGCTTCTCCGGCGTTTCGACGGGGGCCTGCATCGGGCACGTCGGCCCCGAAGCGCTCGCGGGCGGTCCGATCGGCAAGTTAAAGGACGGCGACCTCATCGAAATCATGATCGACAGGAACAACCTCGTCGGTTCGATCAACTTCGTCGGCACGTCCGACCGCCGCGTCACCGCGGCCGAAGGAGCTCAGATCCTCGCGCTCCGCAGTCCGTCCGTTCCGCTCCAGGCGGACCCCGATCTCCCCGAGGACACTCGACTCTGGGCAATGCTTCAAGCGGTCGGCGGCGGCACGTGGGGTGGATGCGTGTATGACGTCAACGCGATCGGCAAAGCCCTCATGGGTTCCGTGGGATAGGCTTCGAGCCCGTCTGGTCCGGAAATTTCGCTCAATGAGTTCAGAGCTTTCGGTGCGAGCGATCAATTGCGAAGAATCTGTTGCGGGGAGTCTGTCCGAATCCTGAGTGACTCAGGGTGACAGCCGGCAACCCCGGCTCCCCGGCTCCGTGGCTTACGGGACGTAATAA
>JADZEF010000125.1 GCA_020850695.1 Planctomycetaceae bacterium
ATTCATCATCGATGGAATCGTTCATTCCGACTGCCGCTTCGACGTGATCGACGATTGCCGCAGCTTGATTGCGAGAGAAGCAAGTGTTGAAGAAGACCACGCGAATCTCACCAGCGCACGACTTCATGATCTGAACGAGCGCGTCCATACTCACTGGTTTCGCTTGCCCGGCGTTGTCCTGAAAGATGATTTCGTCATTGGCGGACCCGTGTCCGCTGAAGTGAACGATCTGAGGATTCGCCTCGTTGAGGGCCTGCATCACATCCAGTGCGCGAACTGCCCAACACGACTTGAGGTGTACTGAGTCGCGGTGCTTGGCCTTGCGAATCGTCTCTTGAATCGCTCGACACTCTTCATCGAGGCGCAATTGATTCTCGTCAAGGGGATTTGATGCAAGGAAAAGGACGACGATTTCTTCGGGCAACTGCTTCAATCGATCAATCTCCGCAAGGGCGTGTACGTGAAGCGCATCATGCTCGATGAGCTTTCCGCCAATTGCTGCGAATCTCTGCTGTTGCGCATGTGTGGCTCGGTCAGCCGCTCTCTGACGTTTTTCGCTTTCTCGCTTCTCCTCAGCTGCGAGGGATTGCTGTGCATCGCCTAGACGCCGGTACTCCGACGCAAGTTTTCCCTCAACTGCGGCGATCTTGCCTTCTGTGGTGGCCAAATCGCGACTCTTGGATTCAACCTCTCTCAACTTCATTCGTTGCATCGATGCGATCTTCGTGCGGCTTGCCGATTCAGAGGCCGAACTGATCTTCCCCTGTAGATCCGCCGCCTTTTTCGCCAATGAACCCTTTTCCTTCTGAAGATCCGCGATCTTGCTTTGGCAGCTCTTGATCCGCTGCCGATATTGGTCGCTCATAGACATATAGATCAAGCACCCCGTTCTTGATGGGTCTCAAATAGGAACACCGCCAGCGTGACCGCCGCTCCGACTGCCAGCCGAGCGTGCCGTGGATGAGCGACTTTCGTCGTTGCGTGGCGACCGTGCCCGGTACCCATGCGGTTGCGCAGTTCGGCCATGCCGTTCGACACCGACGCCAAGTTGTTGAGAATCAGGCGAACGGAGTCCGACGCTTTCGCACTCTCGGGGAGTTCGTCAGGAACGAGCTTCAGCTCCTTCAAGGCGGCACGCACGAGCTTCGGGAAGTCCGCGGTAGTGTCAAATGCCACCTTGCGCTCATCGAGGATCGTCTTGCAGACGGTCTCGACAAACTCCTTCGCCGTGCCGATCGCCAAGTCAGGGTCAGAGTCGATCGCGGCTTCCAGCCTGGTGATCTGGCGATGCATGTAATCGCCGTTGATGACGTTCGCTACCGTCTTTGCGGTGCTGATCGCGAACTTCCCGTCCAGAATGCGCCGCGCCGCGTACACCGGACGACCGGAGATCGTCATCCGTTGGGCGAGTTCCCAACCATCTGGCGCCAAGTGGCCGTTCAGAAGTTGGACGATTGCAGCGGCCTTTTCCTTGTCGCGACACACGGCAGGGTGGACCATTTCAGACAGGAACCGCAGATACTGCTCGTCGGAACCGTCGGAAAGCTCAAAGCGATCGTCGGTAAAAACCCAGTTGGGTTCCCAGTCATAGTTGTTGACCCGATGCTGCCAGATGTCGTCCGCAGCGGTCGTGAATCGCCCGTCGTATGATGGAAGCCGCGCAAGATTGTAGATCCGACTGAGAAACTCAACCTCGTCCATGTCTCCGCACCAGGAGATCCCCTCGATTACAAGGGAATCCAAGATCGCCCGCCGAGTAACCTCGGTGATGGCGCTGTCAGAAGTAGTTGGATGTGATGACATAGAGTTTCCTGAGAACCCAGTAAGATTGGCGAGTCGGAATCGTCATGCCGAAGCGCCAACGGGTTCGGTCAGGCGTTCCATGTGCGTGTCGAACAGGAAAAGCGCCAAGGTCGTTGCAGCTCCTACGGCAAGGCGGGCGTGCCGCGGCGACAGGCCTTTCGTGCGACCCTCCTTGCCGTGTCCCGTGCCGTAGAGATTCCGAAGTTCCGCGAGGTTCTGGCTGATGGTGGCCAGATTGCCGAGGATGGCCTTGATGGACTTCGCCCCCTTCGCCTCGTCGGGAATCCCTTCGGGAACGAGACTCAGCTCTTCAAGTGTGCGGCGAACGAGTGGAAGAACGTCGAGCTTCTCCGTGCAGGGATTGCCGCGTTCAGCGAGAATCGTGCGGCAGCAAGTCTCGATCAGCTCCTTCGCGGAGCCGATCGCATGCGCGGGATCGGAATCGACGGACTGCTCGATTCGCTTGATCTGTTGCGCCAAGTGACCGGCGTCGAGTTCGACTGCCCTCGCACGCACGCCGTCAAGGGATACGGCCCCCGCGATCGGGACGACGCGTGCGTTCTCGAATACGTACCCGTCGCGACGCAGGCAGGCGGTCAGGCGGGCGAGATCCTGGTTGCGCTGCTCCTCGCTGTAGTAGAAATTGGCGGTGTTGCCGATCGAGATCAGGACGTTCTCGAAGGCGTTCAGCAGCTTGCGGGCGTCGTCCGGCTTCGTCAGATCGAGAGAATGGTAGTACTGCTCCACCAGTGAACGCCGCTGTCCGGAAACCGGAGGGTCGTAGGCCAGGTCGCAGGAAATGTCGGCGGCGTCGAATTCGTTGGCGATCGTGGCGAGCGTCCAGCCCACGAGGTACTCGCGGAACTCGTTTCGCGTCTTCTTGCTGATCAACTCTCGGGACATATTCCACCTCAGACTACCGGACAAGCGCCAACTGCCGAAAGTTCGCCCGAAAGCAGCTGCGGCAGCAGGGTGTCCCGCGCCGCAATGAGTTCTTTTGTGTCCTGATCGTTCAACTTCATTCGGTCATTCAAGGCATCCAGAGATTCCGCAAAGCAATGGCCAACATTGTCGGGTGGGAAGGCAAAATCGAGCCCTTCCAAGAACTCGGTGGCGAGCACGCCGGTTCCGTGGCCTGCAGCATGCACCTTCTCGAACAAGCGCGGTGCCGCGGCCAGAAGGCCGAAGAAGACGAGTGCGGCAGGGACATCACGCGGAATGATCGCCTTCACGTCCTGATTGAATGCCACATCACGTTGGGCCTGCGAGATCCGGACGCCCTGATGGAGACCCATTCCGCGGACCATGACGAGAGTCGTGCCTTGCGGGACGAGTCTTGTCCCGTTCCCAATTGCGGCTTCGGTCACAAGTTCGTCCGAAGTGTCGACATGGATGCCCATCATTGCTTTCGGCGTGATCCACGGGATCGTTCCGTTCCAGAACCCATCATTGCCTCGCCGGGGAGTTCCACCAGACTGGATTTCCGCGATATCGCGCAGCCCACGACATTTCCATCCGAACGGAATCGGCCCCAATGCTGATTCCTCGAAGCGATCGGGGAAGAGTTCGGCGATTTCGGGGTTGAGGTTCGGGAGGGCGGCGCGGGAGACTTGGGTGTTGGACCATGTCGGGTGGTGGCGATGGACGGCGGCTTTGGCGTGGACGGGGTCGAAATCAACGAACCAGCTCTGGAACAGCGCCCGCGCCATTGCCTCCAGCGTCTCGTTCGTCCGCCGGTTCAACTCGATCTTGTCGTCGAGCGAATCCAGAATGCCAGCGATTCGCCGTTGCTCGGCAAGTGGAGGGATCATTAGCTGGAAATTCGGGATATCGGCACATTTGAGGCTATCAAACACGGCCCCCACATTGATGAACGTACCAACCTGGTCCCACCACTCCTTCCCTCGAAGCAGCCATCGGAGAAACGGCGGAAAGATCTTCGTCCCATCCGATCTCAGCAGCACAAGATTCTGCCCGAGTGCACATTCAAGGCCGAGCGGCACAAGCGCAGTCTCACCGGGATTGCAGCGACGCGAAAGAACCACGTCGTGGCCCTGCGGTTTGGTCCTCCGTGTCCACGATAAGAAGTCTTCGTGCGAGATCCGCCGGACGTCTGAAAGATCCAGGCGTCCGTTCTTGACTTGGGGAATCGCAATGTACGGATACCCTTCGGACGCCGGCCGGGGCGTGCGATGGTCGCAATCGAGGAGCGACACTCCCGCCTCTCGAAGTGAAAGCAGGCGCCATTCGGTTGCCAAATTGAGAGAGCCGGGTGCGGTCATGGCTCTTCTCTGTAACCTGATCGATTTGATTTCTTGGCTTTCTTGATTGGCGGCTTTGGCGTCCTGGCCCGGGACTTTCGACCGGAAGGTGTTTTCGGCGTTGTAGCCGAAAGCTCAGCCTCGATCTCCTCCACGGTTGGCAGGGCCGAGCGCAGGTTCTGCGGCAGGGCGCGGGTGAGTTCGTAACTGGAGACGCCGATCGGGCGGTCGATGCCGGTCAGGGCATATTCGGCCAGCACCTCGTCCTTCGTCTGGCAGAGGATGAGGCCGATCGTCGGGTGGTCGGTCTCGTGGCGGAGCTGCTGGTTGATGACGTTGCAGTAGAAGTTGATCTTCCCCGCGTACTCGGGCTTGAACGGCCCCGTCTTCAGGTCGATGGCGACGAACGCCCGCAGCCGCAGGTGGTAGAAGAGCAGATCGACGTGGAAGTCTTCGCCGCTGACCTTGAGCAGGTACTGCCGGCCGACGAACGCGAACCCCTGCCCCAGCTCCAACAGGAACTTCTCCAGGTGGCGGACCAGCTCCGTTTCCAGCTCGCGTTCGTGGAACGGCTCGGCGAGCGTGAGGAAGTCAAACAGGTACGGATCTTTGAGCGTCTGCTGCGCGAGGTCGGACTGCGGGCTGGGGAGAAGCTGCTCGAAGTTCGTGACGGCCTTGCCGTGCCGCTCGTGGGCGCGGCGGTCGACCGCCAGCGTGAGGAGATTGCGGCTCCAGCCGTTGGCGAGGGTCTGCTCCATGTACCAGCGGCGGGCGGGGAGGTCTTTGATCTTCTCGATGAGCACGACGTGGTGGAACCACGGGATCGACCAGAGAATGGAGTCGGCCGGGACCAATTGTGACGCAGCCTGCGTCACTTTCTTTGTCGTCGGCAATTGTGCCGCAGCCTGCGGCACTTTTTCGGGGGACGCCGATTTTGCCACACCTTGTGGCACAAATTCGGCCGGACACGGGTAGGCCCGGTGGAACGCGAGCATCCGCTTGAGGTTGCGTTCCGAGAACCCCTTTACGTCGGGAAGCTCGTTGTGCAGGTCGTGGGACAACCGCGGAATCACGCCGGCGCCCCAGCCTTCCTCATGCTGGCGGCGGTCGATCAGGCCGCCGATGTCCCAGTAGAGCCGGACGAGCTCGGCGTTGACGGCCAGCATCGCGCGGGTTTGCGCGGTCTGGATGCGGCCCTTGATGTGGCCCAGGAGTTTCCCGTAGTGCCGCAGTTCAGCCGAGCGCGGAACGGGCAGGGCCGCGCGTTTCGGCGCGGTGCGAGCCGGTCGTGAAGCCTTCTTCTTCATGACGGCTCCTGGGGAGTAAAACCGAGGCTGGCCAGGTTCTTGAGGATCGTCTTCTCCAGCCGGGACGACTCCTTGAACTGGGCGGCGAGTGTGTTCGTCAGCCGCTGCATCTTCTCGTCGAACGGCTCGCCGTCGGTCTCGGCTTCCTCGGCGCCCACGTAGCGGCCGGGCGTGAGGACGTGGCCGTGGCTGGCGATCTCTTCGGTGGTGGCGCTCTTGCAGAAGCCGGGGACGTCGGCGTACTTGCCGGCCCCCTTCTCACCGCGCCACGCGTGGTACGTCTTCGCGATGCGGGCGAGCTGCTCGTCCGTCAGCTCGCGGTGGGTACGGTCGACGAGCGTGCCGAGCTTGCGGGCGTCGATGAACAGGGTTTCGCTGCGTCGGTCGCGGAATTTGCCGTTCTTCTTGTTGCGGGCGAGGAACCAGAGGCAGGCGGGAATCTGCGTCGTGTAGAAGAGCTGGCCGGGGAGCGCGATCATGCAATCCACGAGGTCGGCCTCGATGATCTGCCGGCGGATGTCCCCTTCGCCCGACTGGTTGCTGCTCATCGACCCGTTGGCCAGCACGAACCCGGCGATGCCGGACGGGGCGAGGTGGTGGATCATGTGCTGCACCCAGCCGAAGTTGGCGTTGCCGGCGGGAGGCGTGCCGTACTTCCACCGGGCGTCTTCGCGCAGGCGGTCACCGCCCCAGTCGCTGACGTTGAAGGGCGGATTGGCGAGGAGGAAGTCGGCCTTGAGATCCTTGTGCAGGTCGTTGTGGAAGGTGTCGGCGTTGTGAAGGCCGATGTTCCCCTCGATGCCGCGGATGGCGAGGTTCATCTTGCACAGCCGCCACGTCGTGTTGTTGCTCTCCTGCCCGTAGATGGAGAGGTCGCCGACGCGGCCGCCGTGGGCGAGGACGAATTTTTCACTTTGGACGAACATGCCGCCCGATCCGCAGCAAGGGTCGTAGATGCGGCCCTTGTACGGCTCGATCATCTCGACAAGGAGCTTGACCACGCACTGCGGCGTGTAGAACTCGCCGCCCCCTTTGCCTTCGGCGTTGGCGAATTTCCCCAGGAAATACTCGTAGACGCGGCCGAGAACGTCCTTGCTGCGGCTCTCGGCGTCGCCCAGGCCGATGGTGCCGATGAGGTCGATCAGCTCGCCGAGGCGCTGCTTGTCGAGCGACGGGCGGGCGTAGTCTTTCGAGAGGACGCCCTTGAGGACCGGGTTCTCCTTCTCGATGGCGACCATCGCGTCGTCGATCAACTTGCCGATCGTCGGCTGCTTGGCGTTCGCCTGGAGCTGGTCCCACCGGGCGGGCTTTGGAACCCAGAAGATGTTCTCGGCGGTGTACTCGTCGCGGTCCTCGGGGTCGGCGTATTTGTCCTGCCGGACCTGCTCGTACCGCTCCTGGAAGGCGTCGGAAATGTACTTGAGGAAGACAATCCCGAGTACGACGTGCTTGTACTCCGCGGCGTCCATGTGCCCGCGGAGCTTGTCGGCCGCCGCCCAGAGCTTCTCCTCGAAGCCCAGGTTCGCGCCGTTGCCGTTCTTGGATGCCGTCTTGCGTTTCGCCATGTGTTCAGGTCGGGGAGCGGCTCAAGCAGGGACAGGGTTGACATCACAATTGCCGGAGTGCTCGCAGCTTACGGTAACGTCGTTCAGTTTGCACCGGTTCACGAAAAACGCCAGTGATCACCAGAGTTTTTCCGGTGGAATCGAGTTCAGAACAGCTCCCGTTGTCGTGCGGGAGGGAGCTGGACAATCGGTTCGATGGCGGCGACGGGGGCGGACTCCGCAAGGATCGGCGACTGCGGAGCCGCTTCCTGGAGCAGGATCGGGCGGACAAACCCACGTCCGTTGAATCCGGTGTGATAGACGAGTTTTCGCTTGTTTTTGAGCGTGTCGCCGTGGATTACGGTGCCGTACAGGTTGCGGAGCGCCAGGTTGATCGCAGTCATCCGGACACAGCGGAGGTCGACGTCCTGACCGATGAACTTCCAGTCTCGGTGGATCTCGGCGACCGCGAGGAGCATCCGGCCGGACCCGCAGCACGGATCGCTGACGGTTCGCCGTTCGCCGAGTTGATCGGTCAGGCTCTCGCCGATGGTCAGACGAGCCATCGCCCGGCACACCGCCTCCGGCGTCAGAAACTGGCCCGCCTCGCCATACGTGATCGCGCCTTGAAACAGGTCCCCCAGCACGTCCTTCATTTCGCCCCGCGTGTGCTCCATCTGGAGGATCAGCTCGGCAAACATCCGGGCGATGAGGTCGGCCCCACGCTCTCCCTTCGTTCCCGCCGTGTGCCTCGCGACGGTCTGCAGGTACTCCTCTTCCATAGTTCCCCCTGCGAGAGCGCAGAGGCTCATGTGCAGGAAGTCCTCGAAGGCCCGTGCCCGGCTCACGCCGGAGCGGCGGGCGATCGTGTCGAGGATCGTGAGGAGCTTGCCGGTGTCGGGATAGTGGAAGGCTTCGCGGGTCACACCTCGAGAGAAGGAAGAAAATCAAAACAAGCGCTTCTGATCGCCGGGAACAGCGAACAGCTTGCCGGAGGGCGGCTGGGCAGCGGGCGGGATCGACTGCGGCCGCTCCTCTCGATCGGCCGCTCCGGTTTCCGGTTCATCGTCGGGATCCGGATCGACTTCCGTCAGGTAGTCGAGCGGGACAATCACCTCTTCCTGGGAAGGGATGAGCATGACGACGGCCTCGGCGCGGGCGTGGTCGATCGAGACGATCTCGCCGAACTCCTCGCGTCCGTCGTAGTCGAACAGAACCGCGTTGCCCGGCTCGAACGACGGCAGGGGAGCGGTCTCGGGAAGGATCGAATGCGGCGGAACGGGATCCAGCTCCGGAACGGAACGTCGCTCTTCCGGGAATCCGCGGGCGATCACCAGCTTGTCGCCCCAGTTCGGATCGCACGGGTCGGCCGCCATCTGCTTGAGGACAGGCGACGGCGGAAGCCGTTCCTCATGGGGCGGCAGTCCGTTTCGGGACAGCCATTGCAGCTCCTCGCGAATCCCGTCCATCACGTCGACCAACACTCCGATCGACTGTTTCAGGTCGGCCAGTTCGGTTCGCAGGTCTCCGATCTCGGTGCGGAGTTCGGCAACCTCGACCGGTTCGACAGGCGCGGACTTCCTCGGCGGCATGTCCGCAGACTGCCTCATCGAATCGAGCGCGGTCAATCGATTCGGCTCTTGGGCTGTGCGGTGCTACCGTAGGCACGTGACGGACGCGCTGCGGTTGCCGGGTGAAGGAGACGAGGCGTTCCTTGCGCGAGCGGAGCGTGGGGCGACGCTGGCCCGAGTCCTCGTCGAGGCGTGCCTGCGGAACGAATGTATGCGGCGGTTCATCGCCGATCCGGACCTGCCGTTGATCACGGAAGAGAGCTGCCGCCGAAGTC
>JADZEF010000126.1 GCA_020850695.1 Planctomycetaceae bacterium
GAGCAGAGAACGCCAAGTCCTCAACAAAAACCACGACACTCCACCCCGTCAGCCCTTCCGGACCACCAACACCATCACCCATCGACCTGCCAAGAGCCCCAGATGGACTCATGGTGAGAAATGCGGGTTAGACCCGGCCCCCAATCCCAAAATCAACCTGTGACGAAGCAGCAGCCCGCAGTGACTCCTTGGTGAAAACGACGTAGCGGTCAGGACCACATCCCGCTGCGCGGCGTCTGCGTGTCGGCCTGCGCCAGTTGTTCGTACAACTGCTTCACCCGGTCGTCGGGCTTCTGGGGGGCGACGATCTTGATGATCACGAACTGATCGCCGCGCTGCTGGGTCTTCGCATCGGGCACTCCCTTGCCGCGAAGCCGCAGCTTCATTCCGCTGGACGTTCCCGGGGGGATCGTCAGCGTGACCCGTCCCTCGCTCAGCGTCGGCACGTCGACTTTGGCTCCGAGAACCGCTTCCCAGGGAGTGATCGGGACGTCGAGCAGCAGGTCGTTCCCATCACGGCGGAACCACGGATGCGGGCTGACCTTGATCTTGAGCAACAAGTCGCCTGCGGGACCGCCGCCGATTCCGGGCTCACCCTGGCCGGCCAGCCGAACCGTGCTTCCCGTGTCGACCCCCGCGGGAATACGAACGTTGACCCGTTCGACGTTCGAGCCGCGACGGAACTGCACACCGTGCTGCCCCCCTTCGGCCGCGACCGTGAAGGGGACTTCCACCTCCAGCAAGACATCGTCGCCGGCCCGCGCTCGGGTGCGCGTGCGGGTCGAGCGTGCTCGGCCGCCGCCGCCGAACCCGCCGAGGATCGATTCGAGATCGACTCCGCCGCCGAACAGGTCGCCCAGATCGACCTCGCCGTGTCCTGTTTCGCCGCCCCGCGGGGGCCACTGAAAGGGCTGTCCTCGCCCCCCTGGGCCGCCGGCGAAACCGAACCGGTCGTATTGTTCCTTCTTCGTCGGATCGCTGAGAACCGCGTACGCTTCCTGGACTTCTTTGAACTTATCCGCGGCCGACTTGTCGTTTGGATTGGAGTCGGGATGAAACTTCTTGGAGAGCTTCTTATAGGCTTTGCGGATTTCGTCCGCGGTCGCTTCCCGGCGGACTCCGAGCACCTGGTAAAGATCGGTTTGGGGCATGGATGAGACAGATTGTCGCGGGATCGACGGACGGTGGTGAGTGGTTCAGAGGCCAATCGAAGGATTGTAGGAGCCGCGGCGACGGATCGACAAGGACGGTGGCGTGGCGGCCGGACGGCGATGGAATCGATCGCCATCAGTCGATGTAAAGGAATTCGTTCGACGCAAACAGGGACTGGCAGAAGTCGACCCATGCGGCCCGTCGAGCATCGGACGCTCCACCGCGCGACTCGGCCTGCGTTCTGAGGAATTCCAACGCCGCCGATGCTTCCGCTTCGCGCGGCGCTCGGCCAAGCGCCTCCAGGAAGGCGCGGCGAACCCTTCGGGGCTCGTCGGCGAGCGTTTCGAGTCTCCTGGCAAAGCTCTCCGCGCGGGCGAACGAGAATTCCGAATTGAGGAGCGCCAGCGACTGCAGCGGAGTCGTGGAACTCGGTCGATGCGTCGAGTGGAAGACGATCGACGGTGCGTCAAACACCTGGAGGAAGCTCGTGACCTGTGTGCGGCGCTGGAAGAGGAACACCGCGCGGCGAAGCGCCCCCGCCTGCGATTCATTGACCAGGACTTCGCCGTCCCCGTTGCGTTCGGTCCGGATCGGCGGCCCCGAGTTTTGCGGATCGAGATCGCCGCTGACGGCGAGAAGGCTGTCGCGTATGGCCTCGGCATCCAGGCGTTGGACAGGGAACCTTGAAAGAAGTCGGTTGTCCGGGTCGGCTGCGATTTGTTCCGGCGGCGCGTCGCTGCGTTGACGGAACGCGGCCGATTTGACGATGAGGCGCAGAACATGCCGCACGTCCCAGCCGGAAAGGACGAATTCGCGTGCCAGGTGATCCAGGAGTTCGGGATGCGTGGGGGGCGAGCCGCTCACGCCGAGGTTATCGGGCGTGGCGACGAGCCCTCGCCCGAAGCAGCGTTGCCAGAGACGGTTGACCTGCACGCGGCTGACCAGACCTTCCTGCGGTGAACCCGGGGCCGTCAGCCAGCGGGCGAGAGCAAGACGACGGCCGGTGGTTTGGGCCCCTTCGAAGGGGGTGGAAATCTCGAAGGGCGCCTTGGAGTCTTGTAGGGCTGCGGGGGGACGCGGATCAACCTTGTCTTTCGGCGCGGCGTAGTTCCCGCGTTCGAGCAGGAAGACATCGGGAGGGACGGGAGACAGATCGCTCGTCCACGCGATTTTTCCAGGTTTTTCTTCGGAGAGTCCGGCCTTTCGCCTGGCCGCAGCGGCGACAACCGCGCGGCGGGTCTGAAGCTCTGCTTCATACTTCCTGGCGGCCTCGGGGCGGGCGTCGAGTCGGGGGAATCGTTCGATGCGCACATTGTCGACGACGAAACTGCGACCTCCCGTGTACTCGAACCCGAAGCCTCCGTCGGGAAGATCGGCGGCATTCAATTCGACGCTCTTTTCTTCTGCCTGCCAGTCGACGAGATGCTCGATCCGAAACTTCCCACTCTCCAGATGCGTGACGCGGACGCCGTAGTTGTGGCCCGGCATGTAACCCGTGACGCCGATCGCTCCCGGTTGCGTCGCATCCTGCCCGGGATTGTCGAGGTAGAGGGTCGTGCTGGTCGTCGGATGGCCGTCGATCAGCAGGTTCCCGCCGGGCGTAGGGCTGTTGTCGTTGAAGTCGTGCAGGGCGATGTAGTATCCGACCCGCATGGCCGGCATGTCGGACGGATCGACCCGCACGTCGATCAGGTCGAACGTCGCTTGAATCGATTCGCCGACCGCGTCGGGCGTCCAGTCGAACGACTGTTTGGTCGACAGCCAGCTCCCTCCCGGCGAGCCCTTCTCGATAATCCGTAGACGTCCGTCGCGAACGTCGGCGCCCGGAGCTTTGTCCGACGCGACGTTCACCGGAACCGTTCCTCCCGGAGCGTCGTCACCCGGAGCGGTGCTGCTCCATCGCTCGGCCAGCGAGGCCGAATCGAAAGGGTCTTCGAATAAGAGTTCGCCCGCCGGGCGGTTGGCCTTCACCCACGCCGCCAGCTCACTCCGCAGACGATCGAGCGTTTCGTTGACCTCGCGCGTCTCGGCCTCCCACCGTTCCGTCTCGCCCGGCAGCGGGGCATAGACAAACCGCTCGTTCGGCTTCACCCAGCGGTCGAGGTTGAACGCAGGGTAGAAGAACGCCTGCAGGCTGTAGTAGTCGCGTTGGGTGATCGGCTCGAACTTATGGTCGTGACACTTGGCGCATTGGATTGTCAGGGCCAGGAGGGAGGCCGTGGCGTTGTGCATCGATCCCTCGAGGGCCGAGTAGCGGTCGATGCGGACTTCGTCCGGATTGCCGTCGCTCTCTCCGGTTCCATCCTGTCCATTGCGAAGGTAGTGCGTGGCCGTCAGCAACTCGCGCTGCTCGGGAGTCGCCGCCCCCCCGGCGACAAACCGCGAGAGCTCATCCCCTGCCAACTGCTCGTGGATGAAGCGATCGAACGGCTTGTTGGCGTTGAAGGATTCGATCACGTAGTCGCGGTATCGCCACGCCAACGGGCGCTCGGAATCGGCGTTGAAATAGCCGTTGCTGTCGGCGTACCCGGCGGCATCGAGCCAATACTTGCCCCACCGAGGTCCAAATTGCGGAGACGTTAGAAGCCGTTCCACCGCCCGGTCGTAGGCGTCCGGAGAATCATCCGAATGGAAAGCCTCGATTTCGGAGAGGGTTGGCGGAATCCCCAGGAGCACGAGGCTGGCGCGTCGCAAAAGAGTGGAGCGATCGGCTTCCGGCCGCAGCGAAAGCTCGCGTTCCTGTAACCGCTGGATGATGAAAGCATCGACCGGAGTGCGCATTGTCGACGTCGCAACGGTCGGAACGGGGACGGCCCGCAGCTTCCGAAAGGACCAGTGTTCGCCGCCGTCGCTCACTTGAGCCTTCGCCTTCGGAAGCCCTGGGGCGCCGGCGACGATCCATTTCTGAAGCAGTTCCTTCTCCTTCGCCGAGAGAGGTTCCTCCGGAGGCATCTCGTTCGCCTCCACCCGTTGCCACAAGCGGCTCGCCTTGAGGTCGTGCGGTGTGAGGACGGGACCCTCCCCACCCCCCCGCAACACTCCAGCCGCCGTGCTGAGGTTGAGTTTCCCTTCCTGGGTCGCGGGACCGTGACACTTCACACATCGCGATTTCAGCAGCGGGGCGATTGTCGCCTCGTATTGCGGGGCGGCGTCGGCCGCGAGCGCATGCGTCGCCCCCAGTACGGCAACGGCCAGAGCCCCCATCATCATGGACTGTCGCATGTCTTCGTCCACTGTTCCGCGCAGTGACCACGTCGTTGGTCGACTGCAAGAGCGATTGCGTGACGAGCTTCACCTTAATCGCCGGGGAGGTCGTTCGCAAAGCGGTCGGGGCGCCGGAACATCCGAGGGAGGTGCATCCTTTACCTGGTGGGATGCGGAGGAACACCTCGTGTCGACAAGCCGGATCACCCGTCCCGTCAGCGCGACCTCTGGGTCAGTCATTCCCAGCCGGCGTGGTTGTTCCGCCGAGCGGGAAGTATTGATGAGGAGATCGTCCCCCTCAGCGAATTCGTCGCGGTTTTCAATGACTTCCGGACACATGGATGGGAGATTTCGCCCGGCGACCGCAAAACTGAATGACGGCTCCGAATTCGGCTGGCCGAACTCGCCCCACACCGTTCGTGACCAAGCCCTCGCGGCCACGGTGGCGGGCTGCTGCGTGTCTTACGGCGAAGAACGACTATCGACAATCAGCTGGCGCGGAGTTGCTGCTCGAGCGACTCCAGGAGATCGCTGACGGGCCACGACTGCGTGGCGACACGAATCGGTGCTCCGGTCGTCACCCAGTCCTGAACCTTCTTTTCGGCCGACATCACGGTGCTGTGATTGCGGCCGCCGAAGTGCTGGCCGATCTCGCTGTAGGCGGCCTGCGTCAACTTGCGCGAGAGGAACATCGCCAGCATCCGCGGCTGGCTGAGTGTGCGGTTGCGCCGCGACGAGCGCAGATCATCCGCCGCGAGTCCGAAGAATCGGCAGACGGCCTGTTCAACGTCGCCGACCCGGACGATTTTGACGCAGTCGCGTTCCATGTCGGCGAGGATGGTGCGGGCGGCGGTGGCCGTGATGCGGCGGCCGGTCATGGCGTGCCACGTCGCCAGCGAGTGAAGGGCTCCTTCGAGCTCGCGGACGTTATTCGTGAACCGCTGTGCGACGTAGGCCACGGCCTCGGGAGCGAAGTCGGCTTCGAACCGGCCTGCTTTCATCGACGCGATGCGGCGGCGGGTTTCCAGATCGGGATTCTCGATGCGGCAGACGAGGCCCGACTGGAACCGGCTGATCAGGTCATCGCTGAGGCGGGTCAGGATCCGCGGATGGCGGTCCGCCGTCACCACGAGCTGCCGGCCGAGGGCTTCGAGCTGCTTGAAGGTATGCAGGAACTCTTCCTGGATGACCTGCTTTCCCTCGAAGAACTCGACGTCATCCATCAGGAGGATATCGACGTTGCGGAACCGCTGGCGGAACGCAGGAAGCGTGCGCTGACGGAGGGCTTCGGTGAAGTGGTTGGCGAACGCTTCCGCGGAGAGGAGCATCACTTGAAGGTGCGGATGGGTGCGGCGGACGCGGCGGCAGATTCCTTCCAGGAGGTGCGTCTTGCCGATGCCGACGCCCCCGTAAAGGAAAAGGGGGTTGGCCCGCGAACCCGGCGCGTCACAGACCTGCTGCACCGCCGTGAAGGCGAGTTCGTTCCCGGGGCCCGCGACGAAGTCGGAAAGTTCGGCCAGCTTGCGCGAAAGGCGGTTCCCGTCTCCATTGTCCGGACGCGTGCGATCGCTTGAGGTGCTCGCGTTGTGTGACGCCGTGGATGCGACGACGCGAGTGACCCTGGGCGCGGGCTTTGAGGCCGGCGAGGTGCTGCCATTCCCGATCGACGCGGGCGATTCGTTCGGATGGAGAGCACTGCTTCGAGCCGAATTCGCAGAGGCCGCCGTGGGCGTCAGTCCGTTCGAAGCGATCGGAGTTTCTCCGGCACTGGCGTTTGGCGCACGTCGTGAAATGGCGGTGGCCGCAGCGAACGGCGGCCTCCGTGCCGCCGCCGTTTCAGGACGTGCGCTGTCGAAAACGCCTTGTGCAGGTCTTGTCAACGGGACGTTGGCCGGGGGCGCGTCGGTGACCGGAACGACAAGCCCCAGTCGCATTGGTCCGGACTTCGATCGCGACGAATTCGTGGACGACGCCGTCCGATTCAAGACTCCTGATGGTCGTGCCGAAACCTCGACAGGCGAAGAGCGCGTCCCGCGCGAATCGCCCTTTGCAATCGACTTTCCGTTGGTCGCGGACTTCGCAGCGATCGTCGTTTCGCACTCATTCGTTGCCGGCACGGCCTTCAGCGATTCGTCGACAACGAACCGGACCGAGACATCCGCGCCGAGCACTGCACGTGCTGCGGTCCGCGCGGCTTCGCGGAACTGACGCTGCATCCAAGTCAGAAAAAACGGGCTGGAGACACCAATCGTCACCGCAATGCCCTCACCCACCTCCTCGGTTTCGAGAGAGTCCGGGAGTATGGCACCGCGTGATATGGTGTTGATCGAGACACTGGTGCGGCCGCGGAACCAGTGGGTGAAGTTCCGCGCCCCGACGGCGTTCAAAATCGCTTCGTTCCAGGCCGCATCGCTCCAGACCGACTCGAGGAGCCGGAGAGCGTCCGCAGGAGAGGTGCGGGCGAGAACGACATTCGAGGGGGCCGCAATCTCCGTTTTGGCAGCCAGATCATGGCAGGCAGGTTCCTCAAAAGAGAGCGCGCCGAGTTCCCGCCCCCTCATGGTGGCGGAAGTCGGCGCGCACGATGTCTGTCCCGTCGCCGGTCGACCGGGCTGCATCTTGCGACCCCCAGCGCGCACTCTCACCACACCCGGTCAATTCACGGGCTCTGCAGGCAGCAGACGAAGATCGACTCCGTCGCCCTGGCCGGTGTGGTCTGGACGGATTGAGAGCGCGGCTAACGCGAGAATGGAAGCGGTGGAGCCGAGAAACCCCCAGGCACGGAAGGCCGTTCGGCTCAGGCATGACTCACTCAACAAGGGCCGATCTTAGCCTCGCGCTGGCGGGAGTCAAACCTCCAGATCGCGAATTGTTTTTGACTCCGGGACGCGTTCTGCGAGCCCCCCTTTTATTCCGTGTGAGAGACGCAGGTTGTGAATCTTCGCGCATTCTTCATCATGATTCGCCGGTGTGTTTCCTGTGTGGATTTCTTAAGCCGCGGACGGCTTCGACCACCGCAGCCAGACCGAGCGGGTCCCTTCGACCACGAGTCCGACGGCATCGTAAATCGCACAGGCGTAGTGGTTTGATGAATCGACACAGAGGCACATCCGCGCGTCGCCGCGATTCTGCACGAGACGAAGCGCGTACTCCACCAGATTTTTTCCGAGCCCTCGCCCGCGGAACTCGGGGACGATTCCCGTGTAGACGAGCTCGCACGCTTTCTGATCGGGTTGCGGGGCGATCAAGAGGACGCCCGCATCGCGTCCGTCGACTTCGAACAGCGTCCACAGCGATGGGGCGAAGACCCCTGCGGAACGATGGCTCTCCAGCGCCTCGCGGCCCGAGCGGTAGCCCGTGAAGTTTGGGCAGTCGAGCGACCCCGCATATGTCCGCTCGATGACGTCCGCGAACCGTGTCGCAAGCGAGTCGTCATACGTGATCGTCGTCCAGGCGGGCGCTGTCCAGGGAGCGAGGGGCTCGTTGAGCCAGCGCTGCCGCATCTCGAGATCGGCGATCGGGACGAAGCCGTGGTTGCGGAGGAGGACGAAGTCGGGTGGAGCGTCGGGCTCGATCAGGATCTGCGCGAACCGCGCGGGCGTTCGATCGATCCAGGCGCCGAGTTCGCTCATCAAGCGGTCCGCGACCGCGCCGACCGAGGCGATCGTCGCGAGGTCGTCAGGAATCAGCACGCCGGGAGTCCAGGCGAACGCCATCCGATCGGGTTGGACGACGGCCAGCGCGGCCCCGACCGCGCGTCCCTCGACAAAAGCGATCAGCAATCCGTCGAGACTGAGCTCCCCCTGCTCGACCGAGTGCATCACATCGATCAACCGGATCTTCCGTTCCTCAGGGGGGAACGATCCGAGCAGCAGGCTGATCCCCGTGAGGCGTTCGTCGCACGAGGCCGGGCGAACATCGATAACGTCAGATGAGGACGGGGCGCGGGAACTCATGTGGTCAGCGTATTCATCCGCAATACAGAGGCAAGGCAGGCGTCGCGGAAAGGATGGATGGTGCGGACGAAGATCGAGATCTTCGGTCCGCCGTCTCGGCTCGTTAGCTGATGCGGACTCGTGCCGCCATTGCTTCGCACCTCATCCGGAAAGAATGAAAACCGTGAACGCAGAGGTCGCAGAGGGAAGCAGCAGAGGGAGGGAGGAGGGAGGGAGACCGCCTTGAGTGCTCGGAGGCGGGACGCACGAACGGGGGTTGATTTTCAGAAGATGCTCAGTTTGAACCATTGCTTCCATGCTCAGAAGAGGTGCAACGAGCGCGCTTTAGACTATGGGCAGACAACGTGCTCTCCCAATCTCTGCGTCTTCCCTCTGCGACCTCTGCGTTCACGCTTTCTCTTTGTAACTTCGACATTCTCGCTGACCGGAAAAGTTTCGCCAATCCGCACATTCGCACCGCATTTCGTCAAGAACCGCGGTTTTTCGGCCGATTTCTTGAAGAGTCGCCGGATCTTCCGGCACGGCCCCGACCGGCAGATGCCTCGCAGGCCATCTTGACCTGAATTGACGCATTTGCAAAATACGGCCCCCCTTCGTACCGGTCCGGCGGCGGATCCTCTCGTCAGCCGTCCCAGGCATGGCAAAACGGCTCAGCAAAGGAGTGCAAAGCCCGTGAAGAAAATCATTCTGTCGGTGGCCGCGATGGCCATGATCGCCGGACTTCCCGCTGGATTCGGCGTCGCGCCGGCCGCGGCCCAGGGCGATGCGGCTCCCGCCGCTCACAAGGTCGGTCTCATCGACATGGCCTTCATCTTCAAGAATTACAAGAAGTTCGACGCCCTCCGCGAAGACCTCAAGGGTGAGATCGCCCAGAGCGACACCCAGGCCAAGGCGATGCAGGCCAAGCTGAAGGGCATGGACGACCAGCTGAAGCAGATGAAGGCCGGCAGCCCGGACTTCGCCGCAAAAGAAAAGCAGCTGCTCCAGGCGAAGGCCGAGTTCGAGTCCTTCGTGAAGGGTGCGCAGCGCGAATTCATCAAGAAGGAATCGCAGATCTACAAGACGATCTACCTGGAAGTGACCGACGCGGTGAACATGTACGCGAAGCACTACCAGTACACGCTCATCATGCGGTTTAACCGCGAAGAGGTCGAAGGAACCGATGAGCCGCAGGACGTGCTCCAGCGAATGAATCGCCAGGTGGTTTTCTTCCGCGAGGAAAACGACATCACCAGTCCGGTCCTGAAGTACCTCAACAAGCAGTACGGCGTCGATGACACGACTCCGAAGGCTCCGGTCACTCCGACCGGCGGCACCGCTCCCCGCACTCCGGTCCGCACCGGTTCGAAGTGATGGATGAACGCGAGGCGCCCGCGATCGGAATGATCGCGGGCCGCCGTTGTTTCATGACCGAACGCAGGTGGGGTGCCTGGGGTCGAACGAAGTGAGCCCCCAGTCGAACGCGCTGGGGGCTCACAAAGCCTCGACCCCAGCCACCCTTCCTCCCGGCCTCAGTTCCGCCGGGTCCCTCTGCCGCCCAACGCTCCCCGGAGCGATCGATCTCCATGATCACTTCCTACCGCAAGCAACGCTCTCTTTCGCGTCCCGTGGAAACGCGCGGCGTCGGGTTCCTCACGGGGGCCGACGTCGTGATCAAGTTTCTCCCCGCGAACGACAACCACGGCATCGCCTTCCAGCGGATGGACCTCGCCGGCACCGCCCCGGTCCCCGCCCGCCTCGAATACACCGTCCCCCGCGAGCGCCGCACGGCGATCTCGCATCAGGGGGCGACGATCGAAATGACCGAGCACGTCATGGCGGCCCTCGCGGGATTGCAGATTGACAACTGCCTCGTGCAGATCAATGCTCCGGAACCGCCGGGCGGCGATGGCTCTTCCCAGCTCTTCGTCGATTCGCTGCTGAAGGCCGATGCGGTCGAGCAGTCGGCCCCGCGGCCGTGCCTCACCGTCGGACGTCCGCTGCACGTCGCCGCCGAGGATGCCCTGAGCGAAGTCTCGTGCCGACCTCTCAGCTACCGCAGCCTCGCCATCGGCTATCACCTCGACTACGGCTCGCGGTCGCCGATCCGCCCGCAGAGTCTCGTCGTGCAGATCACGCCGGAAACGTTCCTCGCGGAAATCTGCTTCGCCCGGACGTTCATCCTCGAATCCGAAGCGGCCGCCCTGAAGGCCCAGGGCTACGGCAAGCGGACGACGGCGAAGGACCTCTTGATCTTCGGACCGAAGGGACCGATCGACAACACGCTGCGGGCCTCGGACGAATGCGTCCGCCACAAGATCCTCGACTGCCTGGGTGACTTCGCCCTCATCGGTTGCGATCTGCACGGCTACTTCGATGCGTTCCGCTCGGGGCACCGCCTGAATCGCGATCTCGTCAAGAAACTCCAGCTGACACACGCGGCGACCGAAGGAATCAGCACGCGTGCGGGAGCCGTCGCTTGAGGAATTCTTAACGCAAAGACGCGAAGAGCGCAAAGAATCGCAAAGAAGAGTCCGGAAATTCAAGAAGTGAGGGGGAAAAGCACGATCAATTCAGGGGCGAAATCAAGCGGTCCGCATCTCGTCTTCTCTTTGCGGACCTCTGCGATCTTTGCGCCTTTGCGTTGAATGTCTTTTCCGCGACAAGGACGTCGTCATGGCCACCAAAGTCTCGCGCCTTTCGGAAGTCGACCCGCGTGCGGAACTCGCCGACGGCGTTGAGATCGGCCCGTTCTGCGTCGTCGGTCCGAACGTGAAGATCGGAGCCGGGACGAAGCTCGACAGCCACGTCGTGCTGCTGGGGTCAACCACCATCGGGGAACGCAACCGCTTCTTCCCGAACGTGGTCATCGGCGGCGAACCGCAGGACAAGAGCTACAAGGAATCCGACACCGAGGTCCTCATCGGGGACGAGAACGTCTTCCGCGAGGGAGTGACCGTCAATCGCGGTGCAGAGAAGGAAGACGGCGTCACTCGCATCGGCAACAACAACCTGTTGATGTCGAACTCGCACGTCGCCCACAACTGCCACATCTTCAACCACTGCATCCTGGTCAACGGTGTGCTGCTCGGCGGTCACGTCCACGTGCAGGACCGGGCTATCGTTTCGGGCAACTCGGTCGTCCATCACTTCTCGACGCTTGGCACGCTCAGCTTCGTGAGCGGCGGGTGCCGCGTCCCGCAGGACGTTCCGCCGTACATGCTGGCGGCCGGCAGCGACAACCCCGAGATCAAGACGATCAACATCGTCGGCATGAAGCGGGCCGGACTCTCGGACACCGCCATCGACTCGATCAAGCGGGCCCACCGCCTCATCTATCGCGATCACAAGACGCTCGATGTCGCTCGCGACATCCTGCAACAGGAACTCGACGGCGTCTTCCCGTTCGAGCTCTCGAATCTGCTCAACTTCATTGATGCCCAGCAGCGCGGGAAGATGGGTCGCGGACGCGAGGCGTTCCGCAACGCCAAGCCCGTGGATGATCAGAACACGCAGCGGAGAGCCGCATGAGCCGGTTGAAGGTCGGTGTGGTCGGAGTCGGAGCCCTGGGCCGCCATCACGCGCGGATCCTCTCGCAGATGGAAGCCGCCGAACTGGTGGCCGTCGCCGAGACGAACCCGCAACAAGGCAACGCGGTCGCCGAGAGCTGCCACTGCGCCTGGGTCCCCGACTACCGCGACCTCTTCGACCGCATCGACGCCGTCTCGATCGTCGTCCCGACCTTCGCGCACCTGGCCGTCGCATCCGAGTTCCTGAAGCGCCGCATCCCGGTCCTCGTCGAGAAGCCGTTGGCCGGCAGCGTCGAGCAGGCCCAGCAACTCGTCGACCTCGCCGAAGAGAACGAGACGCTGCTGCAGGTCGGCCATGTTGAGCGCTTCAACCCGGCGACGCAGGTTGCATGGAACGCGTGCAGCACGCCGCGGTACATCAAGGGGGAACGGCTCAGTCCGTATGCGTTCCGCTCGACCGACATCGGCGTCATCCACGACCTGATGATCCACGACATCGACCTCGTGCTCGATCTCGTCCGCGCGGAAGTCACATCGGTCGAAGCCTTCGGCGTGAGCCTGCTCGGCGGCCACGAAGACTGCGTGAATGCCCGGCTGCGGTTCGAAAATGGCTGCATCGCGGACCTCGTCGCGAACCGCGTCAACACGGCCGCGAAGCGGGCGATGGACGTCTGGTCCGAAACGGGGTGTGTGCGGGTCGACTTCGGGACGCGCGAAGTGACGGCCCTGCGTCCCAGTGAAGCTCTGCTGTATGGCTCGTCTCCGCTCGAGAAGGCCCGCCAGCCGGGCGCCGACATCGAGCAGCTGAAGAAAGAGATCTTCGGCACGTGGATCAAGGAGACGAAGCTGACCGTCCTGCCGCAGGACGCGCTCACGGCCGAACTCGCCGAGTTCGTCGAGTGCGTGCAGCACAAGCGCAAGCCGTCGTGCAGCGGGGTCGAAGGGCTCGCTGCCATGCGGGTCGCCGACATGGTTCTCGACAGCGTCGCCCGCCATCAATGGGAAGGGCACGCGGCAGGAGCGGTGGGAGCGTTCCCGTTCGAGCGTCAGGAACGTCGTCGCAAGGCGGCATAGTGAGAGCGACGGGCAAGACGTCGAGAGTGATCGCTCCAACACCAGCGGTCTTCGGCGGTCGACGAAGTGTCGCGAACCGCGAGCGCAGCGGCCCAGGTCTCACAATCCGGTTCCCCCTTCCTTCAGCAGCTTGTAATCCACGCTGTCGACCAGCGCGATCCAGCTCGCCTCGATGACGTTTTCGCTGACGCCAACCGTGCTCCAGACTTCATCCTCGTCGCGGCTCTCGATCACCACCCGGACGCGCGCGGCCGTCCCTTCAGTCGAGTTGATCACCCGCACCTTGTAGTCGACGAGTCCCATGCCCGCGAGCTGCGGGTAGGTCGGAAGCAGCGCCTTCCGCAGCGCGTTGTCGAGAGCATTCACCGGCCCGTCCCCTTCGGCCACGACGTGCTCGATCTTCGAGCCGACCCGCAATTTCACCGTCGCCTCGGTCGTCGTCCGCGTCTCGTCGGTCTCCACGTTGACGTGATAGTGAATCCGCTCGAACTTCTGCTCGTAGTTCCCCGCAATCTTCTTCACGAGCAGATCGAACGATGCTTCGGCCGCCTCAAACTGGTATCCCGCATTCTCCAGGTCGACGACGCGGTCGAGAATGCGGGCCATCAGCTTGTCGTCCTGATTGATCCGGTACTTTGTTGTCTTGGCGACGATGTTCGACCGTCCCGACAGCTCGCTCACCAGCACCCGCCGCTCGTTGCCGACTGATGTCGGATCGATGTGCTCGTAGCTCTGGGCCACGCGATTGACCGCATGGACGTGCATCCCTCCCTTGTGGGCGAAGGCGCTCGCTCCGACGAACGGCTGATTCGTCCGGAAGTTCATGTTGGCAATCTCATAGATGTAACGGGAAAGCTGCGTCAGCCGCTTGACGCCATCTCCGAGCAGCGCGTCATACCCGAGTTTCAGCACGAGGTTCGACGCCACGACAACCAGGTCGGCGTTGCCGCAGCGCTCGCCGATGCCGTTGATCGTCCCCTGCACCTGCACCGCACCGTGCTGGACGGCGATCAATGAATTCGCCGTGGCGAGGTCCGAATCGTTATGGCAATGAATGCCGACCGGCACCGGAAGCGCCTTGCGGGCCGCTTCGACCCCATCCGCGATCTGCTCGGGGAGAGAGCCGCCGTTTGTGTCACACAGGACAACGATCTCGGCCCCGGCATCGGCCGCCGCCCTCACAGTCTTTAAGGCGTACTCGGGATTGGCCCGGTACCCATCGAAGAAGTGCTCCGCGTCGTAGAACACCCGCCGTCCCTGCGACTTCAGCCAGCCGACCGAGTCGGTGATCATCGCGAGATTTTCGGCGAGATCGACACGCAGCACCTCCGTGACGTGGAAGTCGGATGTCTTGCCGACCACCACGACGACCGGTGCCTTCGAGTCCCGCAGCGCCAGCATGCCAATGTCGGCTTCGGGCCCAACACCCTTCTTTCGCGTCATGCCGAAGGCGCAGACCTTCGCATGTTTCAGCGGCAGGTCCGCCACCTTCTGGAAATACTCCGCATCCTTGGGGTTTGACAGCGGATAACCCCCTTCGATGAAGTCGAAGCCGAGTTCATCGAGCCGAGCCGTAATCAGCAGCTTGTCCTGAAGAGAGAAGTTGACCCCTTCTCCCTGACTGCCGTCCCGGAGAGTCGTGTCATAGAGCTGGATGCGAGGCATTGGGAAGTTCGTGGGTAGTGGGTAGTGGGTCGCCAGAACAGCCTTGAGCTGTGGTTTGCGGGTTGGCAATGCCTTTGGCTGTTCGTCACCGTCCAATAAAAAACCCTCAGGCCGACGGGCGACCTGAGGGTGGGAGAACTTCGGTGCGAAGCTGCCTCACGGTCGCTGGCCGGGCGGGCGAATGTCGCCGCCCTTCGTAATGGCGATCGAGATGGCAATTCGAATCGTCGTGCCCGTGCCGCGCGCGATCCCGCCCATCGTCGCCAGCCGGCGAACCGCGGGAGTGCAATTGGAACGGGTCTGGATCATCAGAGCGCGGGAGATCAAAGCGTTGGGCAGTCGATCGACGTGGGTGAAACTCTACGCCGCCTTCCGACTGGTGTCAAATCCGAGCCTTTACAAGTGTCCCGCAATCTTCTGACGGCGTGAAACTCCTCAAGAACCTGCGAACCCGTTAGAGTCAGAAACGAGCATGGCATGCTCTGGAAGCTGAGCCCGAGTGACGTTCAACCCACGGAAAAGAGCCGGAGAGAATCACGATGCGGATGGGTCGCGGTTTCCAGTTCGTCGGCATGGCATTCCTTTTCACCCTGGCCGGGTTGCAGGCGGCGGCGTCCGCCGAGGACGCGGTGAAGAACTCCGAGCGTCCCCGGCTGCTCGTGCTGGTGGTTTTCGACCAGCTGCGGGGCGACTATCTCATTCGCTGGGAACCGCACTTTGGCGAAGGCGGGTTCCGAAGACTCTTGCGGGAAGGGGCGTGGTACCAGAACTGTCACTATCCGTATGCTGGCACACTGACCGGGGCAGGACACGCGTCGCTGTTGACCGGTTGCAGCCCCGACAGGCACGGAATCGTCGCCAACGAATGGCCCGACCGCACCACGGGCGCGTCGGTGAACTGCGTCGCCTCGCGGCGTTACCAGCGGGTGCCCGCCTTTCCGTCGAGCCTCAAGACGTCCGAAAAAGGGAACGTCTCGCCCGAACAGTTGATGGCCGAATCGTTCGGCGACGTGCTCAAAGAGGCAACTGGCGGGCAGTCGAAGATCGTGGCCCTTTCGTTCAAGGATCGCTCGGCCATCCTGCCCGGCGGACACAAGCCGGACGCCTGCTACTGGCTCGACAACGCTTCGGGAACGTTCGTCACGTCCACCTACTACCGTGACGAGTTGCACCCGTGGGTGGAACAATTCAATCAGGAACGTCCCGCGGACCAGTGGTTCGGCAAGGCGTGGGATCGGTTCCGTCCCGACCTCGACTACGACGCGCTGGTCGGCCCCGACGATGTCGTCGGCGAGGGGAGCGGCGTCAAGCAGGGACGAACCTTCCCGCACCCGATGACGGGTGGGCTCGACAAGCCCGGGTCAGCCTTCTATCAGGCGGTTTACACATCTCCCTACGGCAACGAATTACTGCTGGCCATGGCGAAACGGTCCCTCGACGCCGAAGGGCTCGGCACGCACGCAACGCCCGACCTGTTGACGATCAGCTTCAGCAGTAACGATGCCGTGGGCCATGCCTGGGGCCCGGACTCGCAGGAAGTCTTTGACGCGACGCTGCGGTCCGATGTCATTATCAAAGAGCTGCTGAACCACCTCGACGAAAAGGTGGGGAAGGGACGTTACCTGCTGGCCCTGTCGGCCGACCACGGCGTCTGCCCGATTCCCGAAATCGCCAAGGCCCGCGGGCAAGATGCCGGCCGGGTTCTTCCGAACGAATTGCGGCAGGGAGCGAATCAATTCCTCGAAGCCGAGTTCGGGACCGGCGCCACCGAGAAGCCGCAGTGGATCTCGTCGCTGGCCAACAAGTGGTTTTACCTCAACCAGGCCACGCTGCGAGATCGCGGAGTGAACCCGGCACAGGCGGCCCACGCCCTGGCCGAATGGCTGCGAAAGCAACCGGGAATCTTTGCGGCGTATACCACGCACCAGTTGAAGAAGGGGATTCCCGAAGAGGACGCGCTGGGGCAGCGGATTCTGCTGTCGTACTATCCCGAGCGCAGTGGCGACGTCCTGATCGTTCTCAACCCGTACTGGCTCCCGGGAGACTACACGACGGGCACGACGCACGGCTCTCATTACGGGTACGACACGCACGTCCCATTGCTGGTCTACGGCACCGGCGTGTCTCCGGGGGTTCGTCAGGAGCGTGTCTCGCCGACCGCGATTGCTCCGATCTTCGCTCACGCCGCTGGTGTGAAACCGCCCGCGCAATCGAATACCCCACTTCCGGGGAAGCTCTTTGCGAACGACCACTCCCGATAAGGGTTCTCGCACCATCCCGAGGCTGTAAGCGGTTTGCAACGTCATCTCACGATGCGCCGGGGCATTCGTGGTGGCCGCTTGTGAACCTCGTGGCAAGATGCGCTGGTCCAAGAATTGACGGGGCGAACCCGGTGAGCGCTGAGTCTTCGCGACACCGAGAAGCAGTCTCTTCATACCGAAGACCTGCTGAACCGCTTCAAAAAAATCCGCTGCGTCAACCAGCTCGACTTCTCGGCGGCTGAAATACTCCGTCCATCTGATTTCAAAGCCACGAGGCTCTTCCCCGCAAAGGGACAAGTCATCGCGATGCGCTCGCTCTTCCTCTGGTCTGCCGCAGCCGTCGGACCGCTTTTCTGGTCCTGGATCGTGGCAACGACGATGACGCGGCTCTGGCCGAGGTCGCTCCAAAGACCATTACCGCCCCCCGTCGCACCGCCAATGCCCCATTCGACCGACTTCCAGATCTGAGGCATGCCCATGTCGGCCGAGATGCTCGAGTTCGTTCGTCTCGCCCCGTTGGGGTTTCTGGTCGGCGCCTATGGAACGCTGGTTGGCGCAGGCGGCGGATCGGTGCTGGTGCCAATCCTCTTAATCCTGCTTCCCAACGAGTCTCCCGCGACAGTCACCGCAATCTCTCTGGCCGTCGTCTTCTTCAACGCCTACTCGGGGACGATCGCCTACATCCGCATGGGCCGAGTCGACTATCGCTCGGCCGTCCTGTTCACGGTTTCCGGATTGCCCGGAGCCATCCTCGGAACAATTCTCGTCAGGGACGTCCCGCGCCACCTCTTCGACCCTGCATTCGGCGTCCTGCTCGTGTGCCTCGGCGGCTTTCTGGTCGTCAGCCCCCTCGACGGCCGAGCACTTCCCGAGGCAAACGCACACTCTCCCTCTCCGCGACTTGATTACATCGGGGCGATCGGGAGCGGGTACATCGGAGTCCTCTCGAGCCTGCTGGGAATCGGCGGCGGCATCATTCACGTCCCTTTCCTGATCCGGGTCCTCGGATTCTCCCCGCATGTCGCCACGGCCACATCGCATTTTGTCCTGACATTCATGGCACTGGCGGCGTCCGTGACGCACGTCGTCGCCGGAGAGTTTGACCACGGAATGCTGCAGACGCTTTCCCTGGCCGTCGGTGTCATGATGGGGGCGCCGATCGGCGCGGCCGCCTCGACGCGTCTCCAAGGGTCCCTCATCGTCCGGATTCTGGCGATCGCCCTGAGCCTCGTCGGGCTTCGCCTGCTTGCTCGTTACTTCTGGTAGACAAGCCTCGTTTGCATTCCCGTCAATCACCAAGAGGCCTCTTGCAGTCCAGGAACCGATCGCGGAGACTGACTCGCAGCACGGTTGTTGTGATGTGGACGACATGGCCCTCCGGCAGGTCGCACTCGTGACGACGGCATATCCTCTGATCCCGCGTCTTGCCACTCCACGTTTTCCGTGGACGCGGGACCGCTCCGGTCCTGCACCCGCTACAGAACGAATCACAGACGCTGCCACAGGGCGGCCTCTCCCGGTTGAGATTCGCCGCCAGCGCCGGATGATGATCGCGCTCGTGATCTCGGCGCTCGTGCATGGAAACATCCTCGTCGGCCTCGGGCGCGTCTACCTTGCCAGTCCCCCACCGGTGGCGGCCGGAATCGCCGCCGACCTTTTTCCCGCAACCGATTCGCTGACACCCTTCGACGCCGGTCCCGGCGGAGACGACCGGGCGGCCGGAGGCGGAGGATCCGAGCGAAGCGCGACCGTGGTACTCGATCCTCTCGGATCGTCGCAGAGCGGTTTTCAGATCGCCGGCGTCGAAGACGACAGCAATGGGGAGCCGTTCCTCAACGCCGATGCGGGAAGGGGAAACGGCAAAGGGGGTGGCGTTGGCGATGGGCAGGGGAAAGGGCAGGGCAAGGGAAAAGGTTTCGGCAAGGGACGGGTCGGATTCTTCGGAACGGAAGGGAACGGGACGAAGTTCGTCTTCATTGTCGACTGCTCGCGGAGCATGAAGGACGAGCGGTTCGGCCGGGCCCGCAACGAGTTGAGCAAGACCCTCGAGTTTCTGACCGAAGATCAGGAATTCTCGATCATCTTTTTCTCCAACCACGCCATCCCGATGTACGCCCCGAAGGAAGCGGCGGGGCTTGTGAAGGCCGATGAGTCTACCCGCAAGAAGGCCCGCAAATGGATGATGAGCCGCGGCGCCTTCGGCGAAACCTACCCTGATGAAGCGTTCCAGATGGCGCTCCGGATGAAGCCCGACGTCATCTACTTTCTGACCGACGGCGAGTTTAATCCCTCGGCCCGTGATGTGTGCCGCCGCGAGAACACCGACAACGTGACGATCCACACGATCGCGTTCTGCACGCGCAAGGGAGAATCACTGTTGCGCGACATCGCGGCCGATAACGGCGGACGTTATCGCTTTGTGAAGTAACGCGGCTTTCGTCCTTGCTGGCGCTGCGGACTCCTGCGTTCGCCGTCGCCGCGATTCCTTGCGATTCCAAGCCCCACGGGAGCTCGCCCCGGTAGTGAAATGGCTGACGGCTACGCGATTCGCATCAGAGGTAGTTCGCGTAACCACGCTGCTCGAGAACCTCGATCAATTTGCGGATCGAGTTCTCGTCATCTTTCCGTGCCACGAGGGTCGCTTCGGGCGTATGGACGATGATCAGGTTCTCGACGCCGATCGCCGTCACTAGATGGCCGGGCGTCGTGCGAACGATGCAGCCGGATGTGTTCACGGCTGCGAAGGGGCCATCGACGGTGTTGCGGTCGGCGTCCTGACCCAGAAGACGTTCCAGCGACTGCCACGACCCGACGTCGTCCCATTCGAACTGCGCCGGGAGAACGCAGACATTCCCCGCCCGCTCAAGCACCGCGTAGTCGATGGAGATCGACTTCACCTGCGGGAACTCCGCCGCGAGCATACCGGCCGCTTCCGCGCTTCCTTCGGCCGCCGCAATCCGCCGCAACCGTTCCATCATGGTCGGCTCGAATTGCTCCAGCAGTTCGACGATGGTGCGAGCCTTCCACACGAAGATTCCGCAGTTCCAGAGAAACGTCCCGCTGGTGATGTATGACTCTGCCGTCGCCCGGTCCGGCTTCTCGCGAAACCGCGCGACTTGGAACGCTCCCGCCGCCGGCACCACATCGAGCGGCTTTCCCTGCTCGATGTATCCATAGCCGGTGGCCGGGTACGTCGGCTTCACTCCGAACAGCACGAGCGATTGCGGAGCGGCGTCGACAATCGAGACCGCGCGGGCCACGTCCTGCCGGAACGTCTCCGCAGGCGAAATCACGTGATCGGCCGGGACCACGAGCATCGTGGCGTCCGGATCACGTCGCAGCAGATGCAGCGCCGCCAGTCCGACGCACGGGGCGGTGTTCCGCCCGCACGGCTCACGCAGCACGTTCGCGTCAGGCAGTTGCGGTAACTGCCGGATCGACTCGGCCGCCAGCCGTTCGCCCGTGACGAGCCAGGTCCGTTCGGCGGGGATGGCCGGCGCAAGGCGAGCTATGGTGGCCTGGATCATCGTCTCCGGGCCGGCCAACCGCAGTAACTGCTTGGGCAGGTCGCGCCGACTCTGCGGCCAGAATCGCGTACCGGACCCGCCAGCCATGATGACCGCATGAAGCATAGACGGCACAACCTGAGTGACAGAGCGCGCGGACACGCGGCGGAGTGGGCTACCTTGAGTAAAGAGTAGCTCACAAACTGTGAAGAAACCGTCGCCCAGCTATTCCATTTCCGGCTGTCGTTCCGTCAGCGCGCTGATCCGGAGCGTCGTCCCTCACATCTCTCCCGAGGACCGATTCGACCACCACGGAAGCCCGACCCCCCCGTCCATCGTCATCGTGCCGCCGGTCATGTAGTCGGCGTCGTCGCTCAGCAGGAATGCGATTCCTTTCGCGATCTCCTCGGGACGTCCCATGCGGCCCCATGGCAGCTTCTGCCCGCCGACTTCGATCTGCTCGTCGCTGAAGAATTTCCGCTCGCCCGGAGTATCGATCCAGCCGGGATGGATGATGTTGACGCGGATCTTGTGCGGGGCGAGCTCAATGGCGGCGGTGCGGGCCATGTGGTCGATCGCCGCCTTCGACATGTTGTAGGCCATCGCCGTCGGGATGGCGAGGACCGCATGGGGCGAGCTGACGACGACGATCGAGCCCCCCTTCTTCTGCTTCACCATCTGCTGGGCCGAGGCCCGCACGCCGTGGAACGCCCCCCACATCGTGACGTCGATCGTCCGCTTGAAGCCCGCCATGTCGGCGTTGATCATCAGTTCGCGATCGCTGTAGACGGCGTTCGACACAAACAGGTCGAGGCTGCCGAACTCGGCAGCCGTCTTCGCCACGATGTCTTCGACGGCCTTCTGGTCGGCGACGTCGGCCTGGAGAATGAGGGCCTTCCGGCCGAGTTGCTCGATCTCGCGAGCGACTTCCTTCGCCTTGTCGAGGTTTGAGCGGAAGTTGAGTCCGACGTTCGCTCCCTGCCGGGCGAGTTCCACCGCCACCGCCCGTCCGATTCCCAGCGAAGCCCCCGTCACCAGCGCGTTGCGACCTTCGAGTTTCATGCCTTGCCCTGTCGTGATTGCAAGTCGGAGCGACGTCGTAATGCAGCTCCGGGAACGCGCGGATCATAGCGGATGGATCGGGCACATCGAAGCCATGGTCGTCGTTCTTTCGGCGAAAGGACGCGAGCGCGGACACGAGGTTCGAACTCTTCTCGGCCTTCGGAGGTCGAACGAGACGTTCTTTTGCGCGAGCGAAGGACGATCATGCCGGGTTACACTTCACGCGACCGGCCCATAGAACAGCTTCTCGATGACGGTTCGCGTTTCTGCATCGGGAACCTGAGGCGTCAATTCGTCGAGTTTCTGACGGGCGGCCGCGGCTTCGGGCTGGAGAGATGGATCTGTCAGCGCCGCAACGGCCAGCACACGACTCAACGCTCCCCAGGCGCCGGCGCGATCAAAGGGTGTCTGGGTGTCACCGGCTCGATCGCTCAGCGCCCGGCACCGCCGCGCGTGCCACAGCGCCCGTTCGCTCACGCCGGCGACGCAGTAGGCCATGGCCAGGAGCTTCTCGGCCCTCAACTCGTTGAGCAACGTCCCCACCGGCTTCCAGTGCAGCCACGCCGCGTGCGCCGAATGAAGCATCTCCTCGACTTCATCAGGCGTCCGTTCGGCCGCCTCGACGAGGTCCCACGCGCGGTTGTTGCATTCCACCGCAAACCAGCGATGAGCGCGAGTCAAGTCAAAGGGTGGTTCGGTCATTTCATCAAACCCACTCGTTGTCGGATGCAGGAAGGTACAGCGGGCTCGACCGTACGCCGATGGCAACTCGATCGCAAGAGGCGTCCTGCCAAAATGCCAGAAAGGCGACCCGGCTGGTGAGCCGGATCGCCTTTCTCGTGAAACATCGCGCCGCAACCGCAGGACTGGGCTATCGCCCTCGGATGTCCCGCGCCGCGGCAGCGTTTTTGACTGCTGCGGTGCTTCCGCTGTCCGGTTGTCGAACCAGACAGCGGACACCGATTTTCTTGATCAAGCCGCCGCCGAGCCGTCCTTCTGGAACAGCCGACGCTGCTTGCGGACCACTTCGCGGGTGACGACGTACTTCTGTCCGGGTTCCTGTTCGGGAAGTTCGAACATCACCTCGAACATCAGGTCTTCCACCACGCTCCGCAGCCCGCGGGCTCCGGTTTCCTTCTCCTTGGCGATCTTCGCGATCTCGCGAAGACCGTCCTCGGTGAATTCGAGCGTTGCCTTCTCGAGCTCGAAGAACTTCTGATACTGGCGGATCAGTGAATTCTTCGGCTCAAGGAGCACGCGGACAAGTTCTTCTTCGGTCAAAGTTCCCAGAGTGCTCAGAATCGGCAGACGGCCGACGAGCTCGGGGATCATGCCGAACTCGAGAACGTCTTCGACCTGCACCTGACGCAGCAGGTCGGTGCGGCGGGTTTCGGCCCCCGCGTCGGTCTTGCTGCCGAAGCCGATCGTCTTGCGGCCCATGCGGCGGCCGATGATGTCGTCCAGTCCGACGAACGTTCCGCCGCAGATGAAGAGGATGTTCGTCGTGTCGATCTGGATGTACTGCTGCTCGGGATGCTTGCGGCCCCCTTGCGGCGGAACGTTGCTGACCGTTCCTTCGAGCATCTTCAGCAGGGCTTGCTGCACGCCTTCGCCCGAGACGTCCCGCGTGATGGAGACGTTGTGGCTGGTGCGGCCGATCTTGTCGATTTCGTCGATGAACACGATGCCCCGCTGTGCGGCCTCGACGTCGAAGTCGGCGGCGTGCAGCAGCTTCAGGAGCAGGTTCTCGACGTCCTCGCCGACGTAGCCCGCTTCGGTCAGCGTCGTGGCGTCGCCGATGGCGAACGGCACCTGGAGGAACGTCGCCAGGGTGCGGGCCATCAACGTCTTGCCGCTGCCGGTCGGGCCGATCAGCAGGATGTTCGACTTCTCGACCTCAACGTCTCCGTCGGCTTCTTCACGAAGCGTGAGACGCTTGTAGTGGTTGTGAACGGCGACCGCGAGCACCTTTTTGGTGTGCTCCTGGCCGATCACATACTGGTCGAGATACGACACGATCTCGCGCGGATTCGGAATCTTGGAGAAGAGCTGCCGCGGGCCGCCGCGACGCTTCCGTTCCTGATCCAGAATCGACTGACAGAGCTCGATGCACTCGCCGCAGATGTAAACGTCTTCGGGACCCTCGACGAGTGGGCCCACTTCCCGAGAGCTCTTCCGACAGAACGAACAGTTCGCGTTCTTCTTGCCGGACGGGCCACGCTTACCGGGACCGAAATCTTTCCCCGTAGGCATTGAATTTCCTTCGTTGCTGCCGATCATCACGGGATGGGTACGTCCTAACTGTCCGTGTCCACCTCCCTGTCGACGCTGGAAACCTCCGGGTGAGGTCGGTGGTCGCAAGCTCCGTGCGACCGGGCCGAGCCTTCAAGCTTCTTCGCGAGTTGACCCTTGATGGATCGGTATTCCTCCTCCGTAAGGCCACCCTCACGGCGGAGATCTGTCAACCCGGAAAGCATTTGGTGTTCGACTGCCGCAGGATCGTCACGACCCAGAAAGCGTGAGCGGATCCAAAAAATGAACCAGATGGCAAGCGCGGCGAAAACGAGCAGACCGATCCAGTCATAAAGCGTTGCATTGAAAAGTCGGCCTGCCAGATCGCCTGCCTTGCCTCTCATGTCGCTCCCCCGATGCGACCGTCCCGCAGTCGTCGAGACGTTCCAGTTGTGCCGCCGGCCCGCGCTTCTTGAACCTGATTATCGGTTCCGCGCGGGAATGCGGCAAGGGGGTGCGGCAATCGGAATGTTGTTCCTTACGGTTGAGGGTTGAGGGTTGGAAAAGTCTTGGAGTCAACTCGCGGGCCACATGCGTCGCTTGCGGGTTCGCAATGCCTTTTCGTTCGAGGCCGCCAATCCCTCAATTGAAAAAGGGAAAGCCAGGAGGAGCCTGTCGTTGGGATCGTGGTGGGGAGGACTCGCCGCCCCTCCTGGCTTCGATCCAGTGACTTGGCAAATCGCGGACCACTCGCCTGGAAGTCCCTACGAGATTCTCGGCACCGCCGTTCAAAGTGTCTCGAGTCACTACGGAAGTCACATTCGCTTCGCAACCGAACGGGTCGCGGGCTTCGACATCGGCCAGAGACATCCCCGGTGCCTTGTCAGCCGCAACTCGCACGTAGTTCACGCTTTGGACTGCCCCTCAATACTCCCTCCGACGCGCGATGAAGGAGCAAGTCCCCTCCGACGGTGACGCCCGACGGTCCCAATTGCCGCGACGAATCGTGGGACTTCGAAGCCAGAACTCACATGCCGCCGAGGGCCGCCGAAATCGCTCCACACACGGAAGAATGTAGAAAATGCAGGATGTCTCGCGGAGCGGAACGTAACGCGGGGAGATTTGGCGAGACCGGGCGGGCTCGTTACCATGTCGGTTCGAGCCACGGTGGGCCGAAGTGAGCCGAGTGCATTCGGTGAACGAAGGATGGTCGATTGCAGCCATTCGCTTTCCTGACACTGCGCCGTGAGTCCCTGGTGATGCCGAACCGCCTTTTGCCGCGTTGGGGTCTCTTCGTCGTCACTCTGACCGCGCTCGGAGCCGCTGGTTGCGGGGGGGCCGATCCTCTTGGCATGGACCATCGTCGCGGCAGCGCTGCACCGGTTGGCAACTCGGACGAATCGAAAGTCGCCAGTCCGTCCGGCAATGAAAAGCGATCCGACACCCCGGCGGTCACACCGCAACCGGTGGTCATTGCTCCGACGCTCATCGAGCCGAAATACGCCGACACGCGCCCCGGCGAACTCCCCGACGATCTGGCGCGGACAATCCAGCGGGCGTCCGACGCCCTCGTCCGCGGCGAGCGCGCGACGGCGATCGAGATTCTGGTCGACCCGCAGAAACTCGAAGCGGAACGATCCAATATTGATCTCGCGGCGAAGAACATGCCCGAGATCACCGCCGTCCTGATGGCGGGAAAGCTCAAGCAGGCGTTGAAGACGCCCCCGCGACTCACGTCCGATGGTCAGTTCGCCCTGTTCGAAGTGAGCGATTCGAGCCACGTCCGGTTCGAGAGGCTCAACGGGCATTGGCGGCTGAGCGACAACCTCCGCCCCGATTCGGACACGCCCGGTCTGAAATACGACGACGCTCCCGAGCACGCGGCGTTGCTCCTGCGGAAGTTGGCAGGAGTCGAGGCCGCGATGCCGGAAGCGACGTGGTCCGAAGCGGAGAAACAGGTCGTCGATGCGCTCATCAAAGCAGGAGCCGGCATTGTTCAGGGGAAAGATGCCGGCGGCCAACGCGTCGTCGCGGTCGTCATCCCCGAATCGTTCCGCGGAAGCGATTCGGACGTGGCCGGTTTGAAGTCGCTCGGCAGTCTGCAGATCGTCGCCGACTATTCGAACTCCGACAACCCGCCGGCGCTGGCATCGGTCGCGGAATTGCCCACCCTGAAGACGCTCAGACTCCTCCCCCGGCAGGTGACGGATCAGACGCTGTCGATCGTGGGAAAGCTGAAGGGCCTGACGACGTTGAGCCTCAACAGCCGGCAGCCGGCCACGGTCTCTCTTGCCCCGCTTGCCGGGCTCACCGCCCTCAGGCGGTTGGAGTTGAACTCGTTGACGTTCGGCCGCGACGATCTCAAGGTGCTGCGGGGGATGCCGGACCTGCGTCAACTGGACCTTTCCCGCAGCACGCTCGATGACAAATACCTCGAACTGCTCCATCCGCTGACGAATCTTCAGTGGCTGATGGTTTCGACGGAAATGATCACGCCGGAAGGGTTAAAGAAACTCCGCGATGCGGTTCCCAATCTGTTCATCGATTGGTAACATGCGTGGCTCGCCGAAATCGCGAGATCACGATTGGGTTGGCCCGAAGTCATCAGGGCTCCCGCGGAATATGCATTCACTCAGATCATGGAGCCCTGACCGATGAAACGGACCCGCAAGCAGAAGTTCATGGTGCGAATGAAGGCCAAGCTGCGTCAGAAGCTCCGCAAGAAGCGGAAGAATCCTTAAGCGGTGGGACGGCATCGACAGCTGTCCTTCACGGACGGAACAGACGCGCAAACAAGGGGTGGGGTCTACAGTCCCATCCCTTTGTCATTTAATGTCTGGCGAAATGTGACCGCGACATGAGCCGTCTTCCGTTCGATTACTCTCTCGACTTCGATGCGATCGACTTCCGAAAGCATCCCGAGCTGTATCGCGTCGGCAAAGGCGAGCAGGGAGTGCTTCTGGTCGAACCGTACAAGAGCGAGATCCTCCCGCACTGGCGGTTCAAGACGGTCTCCGAAGCCACGCGATCATCCCGCCGGATCGCCCGCATGTTTCGCGCCTATCTGAAAGCCGGAGACTTCCCGGGCGCCGACATGGCCCGAAAGTTCCTGCAGATGGGCTGGACCCGCGCCCGCCGCTACGCGAACCACAAAGGGGGCCGTAAATACGATCCAGCCACCCGCGAAGAGCTGCCGCGGACAGTCGACGACGAAAAAGTGCAGGCCGCGGCCATCTTCTACAAGCAGTACGTCGCTGCGCGGAGCAGCGCCGAATACATCCGCCAGCGCGACGAACATCTCAAGCAATTCGAATCGTCACCAGCCACGGACCGACGCGCACCGACGAAGAAAGCAAAGTAGAGCGCGTCACCGACGAGTTTTCCGGACAGTTGTAGTTCCTTGGTTCGATGACGTCAGTTGAGGCCGATCAAGTCACTTGACGCCGAAGGCGTCACAGAAATTAGCCGGCGGTTGAGCGGAGCGATACCGCCGGTTTTAGAGTCCCTCGCGACCCCGGATCCCGAAGGGATCCCAGAACTCGTCGGAAACTCGCTCCAGCCGGGTCACGGAGTGACCGACGCCGCGCGAAGATCGACGCGGCGACTCGCAAAAACCGCGTTCAATGCGCGGGAACGAGAACTTTGATCCCATAATTGGGTGCGATCGCGATAAGCTTCGCGACCTCTTCCGGACTGGTCGGCACCGCCTCGGTAGATCCCTCGGGCAGTTCCGGCGCGAGTTCGAAGAACATCTCTTCCAATCCCGCAGGAGCGACGGAAATCAGCATGCGGGCGGTTTGAGTGCCGGCATTCTTGAAGGCGTGCGGCGTCCCCACGGGCATATTGGCGAACGTCCCGGGGCCTGCCACGACCGTCCGATCTCCGACCTGAAACGTGATCTCCCCTTCGAGGATGTAGAACCCTTCCTCTTCGCGGCTGTGAACGTGCGGGGGCGGACCACCGCCGGGAGGCACGATCGCCTCCCAGAGCGCGTACTTGCCGTTCGTCTCAGCCCCCGTCGCCAGGAAGCGGTAGACGTCCCCCACGACGGAAATTGTTCGTCCCTTGCCGGGCGAGCGCAGAACGGGAGTTGACGATTCGCTCATGGCAGGCCTAAGCATGAATGGTGAGAGGAACTTACTAACGAGACGGGCGAACTATTCCTTCGGCTTGAACGGCAGGTCCGCCAGTTCACGAACCCAGATGTTCCGGAACCGCACCGGATTGCCGTGAAACTGAATATGGATCGGCAGCTTGTCCGAGTGCTTCTCGTATGCCGGCGGACGATCGTAGAACGTCCCCCCCAGCAGTTCGAAGTGGTTGTGAAGCACCACGCCGTTCTGCAGCACCGTGACGGCCGCGGGCTTCGTTACCTTGCCGCTGTCGTCGAACCGGGGCGCGGTAAACAGGATGTCGTACGACTGCCATTCGCCCGGTTTGCGGCAGGCGTTGACCATTGGCGGCCGCTGCTTGTAGACGGCCCCGCACTGGCCGTCGAAATAGGTCTTGTTGTCGAAGCTGTCGAGGATCTGCACCTCGTATTTGCCCATCAGGTAGATGCCGCTGTTGCCGCGCCCCTGCCCGCTCCCTTCGACCTTTTCCGGCGACGCCCATTCGACGTGCAACTGGCAATCGCCGAAGTTCCGCTTCGAGGTGATGCCGTTCTTCTGCGCCGTCGCGATTCCGTCCTTGACGTCCCAGTTCTCACCGCCACTCCACTCGGACATGTCCGTGCCGCCGAACAGCACGATCGCATCCGAGGGAACCGGGTCGGGCTGAATCACCTTCGGCTCGTCCCAGGTAATCCCGCTGATGTACTCCGTCACGTAAGCGGCTCGCACGAAACAGACGGAAGCCATCACCACGGCGGCAATCACGAAGCGACCCGGCAAAGAGCGTGGCATGAGAGAACTCTTCGGGAAAGGTTGAGAAGGGGATATTTGGGTGCGAGTTTCGGTGGCATTGCAAAGTAATCTTCAGGCTTCGCCTGAAGTCAAGCCGTCAGTCTGCAAGGCGCCCCA
The DNA here is from genome assembly GCA_020850695.1 of Planctomycetaceae bacterium. Taxonomy (GTDB): domain Bacteria; phylum Planctomycetota; class Planctomycetia; order Planctomycetales; family Planctomycetaceae; genus JADZEF01. The sequence continues at coordinate 28,643 of JADZEF010000126.1, forward strand.
TCTTGCGAGAGCTTTCTCGCCGAAGGCTTAACTTCAGGCGGAGCCTGAAGGCTACTTTCTACTGCGGAACGATGGCGACGGCGCGACACCATCCGGCGCTGGCGCCCTTGATTTTGACGGGGAGGCACGAGACATGGAATCCGTGCGGGACGGGAATCTGATCGAGCCCGGCCAGCTTTTCGATCTGGCAGTATTCGCGCGCGATTCCGGCAAAATGCGCCGGCCAGATATAGCGACCGTCCCCCGTCCGCTGAAAGTCGTCCACCATACTTTGGAAGGGGCGGTCGAGCGTGTAGGCATCGATGCCGATCACGCGGACTCCCTGCTCGACGAGCCAGAGGACCCCCTCGCGTCCAAGACCTGGCTGAGCGAAGTACTCGAGCGTTCCCATCCGGGCGTCGGCCCCCGTCTGGATCAGCACGATGTCGAACGGCTGCAATGTGTAGCGAATCTGCGCCAGTGCGGCCTGCAGGTCTTCCACTGTGATGAATTCGCCTGGCAGTTTATGCCGCATGTCGAGGACGACGCCCGGCGCATAGCACCATTCGAGAGGAACCTGATCAATGGTGCGAGCGGGACGACCTTCGGACATCGCCCCGTAGTGATACGGCGCATCGACATGGGTGCCGGTGTGAGTGATCGCCTCAATCCGCTCGATCGCCCAGCCCTGCCCTCCCGATTCGACGAGGTCTTCGGGAGTGACCCCGAAGAATTGCCGCATCTGTGCGAGCCCCTCATCCCGGTGTCGCACATAGTGAATCCGCGCAGGCATCGGCTCGCTCGGCGATTCGTGCTCCAGCGGCACGCTGAGGTCGATCAATCGGACGCGGCCCAACATGCGACGGTCCCTCCCTTCAACGGTCGAATCGTTTCATCCGCGCCGCAGCCATCAGTCAAAGACTGTGCCGAGCTCACTTTGACTTCGCTTCTCCCTCGGGCTTCGGGGTCCGCTTTTGCGCCAGCAGCCACGAATAGAACTCAGGATTGCTGTATGTCTCGGTCCACGCGTCATGGCCCGCTTCGGGATAGAGCGTGTACCGCGGACTCCCGCCGTGTTTCTTCAGCGCCTCGAACATCGCCTGGGCCTGGGCGACCGATTCGGGCGAGTCCTTCGCCCCCTGAAAGATCCACGTCGGCAACGAAGCGATCCGCTTTGTGATTCCTGGATCGCCTCCCCCGCAGATCGGTGCGATGGCCGCCAGTCGGTCCGGGATGGCAGCCGCCAGATTCCACGTGCCGGCTCCTCCCATGCTGAGCCCCGTCACATAGATCCGGTCTTCATCGATTCGGTAGCGGCGGCAAAGATCATCGAGGAGAGCAATCAGCCGGTACGTTTCCCAGCGGGTTTTCTCCGCACACTGCGGCGACACCACAACAAAGGGAAACTCCTTTCCTGCGCCGGCCAGCTTGGGGGGCCCATGCTTCTTAACCAGTTCCAGATCCTGGCCGCGTTCTCCTGAACCGTGCAGGAAGATGACGAGCGGCCACTTCTCCTGCGAAGCGTAGTCCTTTGGGAGTGACAGCAGATAGTCCGTCTCGACGCGAACGTCCGTCGCAAAGTGTGCCGCGGTCTGAACGCCCGCCTGCGGTTCGATGCTCGACGCTTCCGGTCGATTCAATTCCTGCCAGACAGCGGCGAACCACATCATTGCCGCACGCCGCTGCCCGATTCCCGAGAAATGACGCCGCGTCCCAATCCCTCCGCGATTCTCGCCCCCCAGCGCGTCAGTATCAGGACCGGGCCGGAAACCGGGAAGCCGGCATAGCTCGTCGATTCCCCGACGAATGGCTTCTTCGCGCGCCGGGTATTTATATACCGTCGGGTGCAGCGTCGACTTTGCAAGCAGCCACGGAGGGTCGAACTTCCAGCTCGTCGCCGCCGCGTCGCGGATTTGCCGGACACGCTTCACGTAGTCTGCCGTCGACACCCCGTCGATCACGTCCGACTCCCCCTGCTGCCACAAGACGGCCCGAAACCTTCCCAACCGCTGGCCCGTCTCGATGAGACGCGGATGCAGTTTTCCTTCCGGCAGCCATTGCGTCGACGACGTTCCCCCAACGGCCACATTCGCCAGGCCGATCGGCACCCGCACCATCGGAAGGAGGGTGTCGCCGAAGACCGGCCAGATCGACCCGCCCTCGCTTCCATCGCCGGCCGGCTGCGGGTCGTGGGCCACGCCCCACGTTCCCTTCGTCGAATCGAATGCCGAGACCCGCCCGTGCGGATCCGCCACCTTGAACTGCTCGTCGTTGCAGTTCGTGGCGTACGACTGCCCCGCGACGATAAAGACTTCTCCCACTCCGAATGGCTCGACCGATCCCTCGGCCAACGTCTTCTCGCCGTCGCGGCACCGCACCTCCAATCGATACCATCCGCCGGCCGGCACGCGCAGCGTCCCTTCCATCCGATCCGCCTCAATCTTCGCTTTGACCGGCGTCCACTCGACGCCGCGTCCCGTCGCCCCATCAAGGGGAACAACGCGAGCTTCGACAGAACCCTTCTCCGCCCCGGGAAGCACGCCCCGAATCGTGACGTCGGCGTATCCCAGAACCGGCCCCCCCTCCTGGTTCTCATGGGCCTTTCGCGGCTCGAACCCTTGGCGTTGAATCACTTCGTACCGTGCGGGACTCTTCAACGAAATTGCGGCCGTTTCACCCGCCAGCAAACGGAACGTCGGACCACTCCACGCCAGCACGAAGATCACGGCAGAACGCCAACAGTTCATCACGTCACCTGAGGCACGGGAAGTGGATGAAGCGAAAGCCGGCGAGGGACGCGGACTGACGCTCTTCGAGATTCAACGCTGAGTTGCACGAGGTTCGAACCTGTGAGGCGAATTCGGCTGAAAGTAGACACACTGGAACCTCGATTCGGCAAGTCGTCCGTGGGGACGTGCGCCCCCGCGATTGCTCTTCGGTGACAATGACCGGCAAGGAGACGGGCGGTCGCCGTGCATTCCGCGGTCGAATACGAAATAATGGGTCGCCAGCCACGGTCGCATAGATGTCTGCCGGTGGCATGGCTCCCGCCGCACGGTGTCGTGCGGCACGGACCTGCTTCACGTATTGTCTCTGTCGGATTTGCCCTTTCATGACGCGACGGATCTTCAACTTCTCGGCCGGACCTGCCGTTCTTCCCGAAACCGTGCTGATGGAAGCCCGCGACAACCTCCTGTCGCTGGGCGGCACCGGCATCGGCATCATGGAGCACTCGCACCGCGGCAAGGCATTCCTCGAGGTCTACCAGCAGACCGAAGCGCTCTGCCGCGAACTAGCGGGGATTTCCGATGACTACGCGGTCCTCTTCCTTCAAGGGGGAGCGTCCACGCAGTTCTTCCAGATTCCGATGAACTACCTCGCCAAGGGCGAAACCGCGGACTACCTGGTCACCGGGGCGTGGTCGGAGAAGGCCGTCGAAGAAGCGGTCCGATTTGGGACAGTCCACACCGCCTGCAGCAGCAAGGACCGCAACTACTGCTACATCCCGACCGAAGTGAAGTACAGCGCCGCCCCGAAGTACGTCCATTTCACGTCGAACAACACCATTTTCGGAACGCAGTGGCAGACGGAGCCTCCCGCGATTCCGAGCGGCTCGTTCCTCGTGTGCGACGCCAGCAGCGACATTTACTCGCGGCCCCTCGATGTCAGCAAGTACGGCATCATCTACGCGGGAGCGCAGAAGAACCTCGGACCCAGCGGCGTGACGCTCGTCATCATCCGCAAGGACCTCGTCGAGAAGGGACCGAAGGACCTTCCCGTCATGCTGCAATACCGCACGCATGCGAAGAACGAGTCGATGTACAACACGCCTCCGACGTTCGGCTTGTATGTCATGAAGCTCGTGTTCCAGTGGATCAAGGACCAGGGAGGCCTTTCCGCCATGAACACCCGCAACCGCGACAAGGCGGACAAGCTCTACCGTCATCTCGATTCCAGCAAGATGTTCCGCGCGACGGCCGATCAATCCAGCCGCTCGCGAATGAACGTCACCTTCGTCACCGGCAACGAAGCCCTCGACAAGAAGTTCATCGCGGCCGCGGAAGTCGCCGGGTTCGACGGCTTGAAGGGGCACCGCAGCGTCGGCGGTATGCGGGCCAGCATCTACAACGCCTTCCCTCCCGAAGGAGTCGACGCCCTGGTCAACTTCATGAAGGACTTCGAGCAGAAGGGCGGCTGAGGAGGATTGAGGGATGGAGCGATCGAGGGATGGAGTGAAAGACAAACTCCGATTCGTTCCCCGTCGGTGACGGCCAAGCTCACCGATGGTTCGCTGTGGTGACCACGACGCTTGCGGGTTCGCGATGCCTTTGGCCTTTTCTTTCGATCGAAACGCCCATGCCCGAAGAACCCGCCGCCATCCCCGATTCGGATCTCGCCCACGCCGACATCGGGATCGTCTGCGCGCTGCCGATGGAGCTGGCCCCGTTTCTGAGCCGGTGTGAAAGGGTCCGCAATTACAGCGGCGGGACCTTTACGTTCCGCGGCGGACGCTACGACAAGATCCGCGTCGTCGTCGCCGAAGCCGGCATCGGCTTCGAGCGGGCCCGTCGCGCCACGCAGGCGCTGCGGGAAGCGCACACGCCGAAGTGGATCCTCGCGTGCGGATTCTGCGGGGCGCTGCGGGACGGCATTGCGGTCGGCGATGTCGTGATGGCCAACTCGATAATCGACTCCCACGGTCAAGAGATCACCGTTGATCTTAAACTATCGAGCGACCCTGCCCGCAAGCTCCATGTCGGACGGATCCTGACGGCCGACCACATGGTGCGGGAGGTTGCCGAGAAGCGGTCGCTGGGCGAGCGCTTCTCGGCGATTGCCGTCGACATGGAAACGCTGGCCGTGGCTCAGATCTGCCGCGACACGCAGACGCGATTCATGGCGGTGCGGACGGTCAGCGATGATCTGTCGGCCGATCTTCCGCCCGAGGTCATCTCGGTGACCGGTTCGACCGGGAACGTTCGCATCGGCGCGACGCTGGGAGCCCTGTGGAAGCGACCTGGCAGCCTCAAGGACATGTGGCGGCTCCGCGAACAGGCCCAGATTGCCGCCGACCGCCTGGCCGACTTCCTCGACGGCGTTTTGGTTCAGCTCGCGGCGGCAGGGAACTAGCCGCAGGACCGACGGAGATTCCGCCATCACTTCCCGCGCATGCGGATCGTCTCCCCGTCGATCCGCCATTGCAGGCCGGTCCGGTCGGCGACCGCTTGAAGCAAATCTCCGACAGTCGTGTTCTTGAGTTTCAACGTCAGCTTCTGGTCCAGTGCCGCAGCAGACGGGCCCCGGCCTTCGACGTCCATCAGCACGGGCACGCCGATCATTTCCTCGAGCGTCTCAAAGAGGCTGCGTGCGGTGGCGGGACGCGCCTGGTCGAAGCTCGCCAGCGGTTGGCGCAGCCGAGCCGCAACATCGATCGGATCGCGTTTCGGCTTCTCGGACGCGACGATGATCGTCGCCGGAGACTCCTGGGGAACCTCGGCAACCGCCGGAGCATCGGGACGGTTTACGACGGCCTCGGGAACTCCTTCCCGTCCGGGATCATCTCCATCATCATTGCCCGGGGGGGCCGGAAGGACGTCCCTCAGGGGATCAGGGCCTTTGGGTCTGACGGTCTTGTGGGCGTCCGGTTCATGGCCTGCGATGCCCGCGGAGCTGTCGCGCGAGGAAGAATTCTCGCCTCGGTCAGGGATCGCTTCCGTTGGTTGACCGCCACTCGATGAACCCTTCGACGCAGAAGCGGGCGGGGTCGCCGCGGTTCCCTCTCCCGATCCGCGGAACATCCAGCTCAACTGGACAATGAGAAGCAGCAGCAGGACGCCGGCCACCAGGACAAGCTTCAAGTTCTGCCGCGCCCACGCCGCAACCCGCGACCTCCGGTCGACGAGGCCCCGCAAGCGGTGCCGCCAACTTGTTTCCTGTGGCGGCACATTTTTCACGAGAGCAGGCCGCGCTGCCCCGTTCTCTTCGACGATGGGAAGCGGAACGGCTGCCGGTTTCGCAGCGCTGGGCTTGCGGGCCCCGGTTGCAGGAGTCGCGACGGGGCGCTTCTTCTGAGTCGAGCTTCCCGTGCGCGGAGTACCCGGGACCGCCGCCCCCTGGGCCACGTCGTTCAATTCGACCGGCTCATCGATGGGAAAGTCGATCGCCTTGAGTGGACGGCGAGGTTGGACGGGGGGTGTCCGTGCCGCCACTTCCTCGAGGGTCCGTTCGATATGGACCGGTCCGGCGGCCGATGCCACCGCATGCGGATCGCTCGGCGCTTCCTCAGGAAAGTCGAGCACGCCGTACACCGTGAGTGCGCTGGCGTTGTGCCGCGACGGAAGAATTCCGACGACAATCCGGTCGGGGTCCGCCGCCAGGTACATCAGTTCGTCACACTTGGGGCAGACGGTCCGCCGGTTGACGAGCGAGCGGTCGCGCAGAACGAGCGGGACAAAGCAATTCGGGCATTTGAGTGTGAGCACGGGGGCTGGCACCGGTTCGCTCCCGACGTCCTTCAGGTCAGTACTTGATTGCCGGTCACTTGGCCCCGAAGTCCACCGGCGTCTGTCCGTCTTTCTTGGCCCCCGCCACGGTCGTCACCATGAAGAGCTTCTTCTGCTCGTTGATGTAAATGCACATGTCCTTGGACGGATCGACCTTGTCCTTGTATTTGCCGACGATCTCGCGGATCGCCGTCATGGCGGGGACGTTGCCCAGCTTCAGGTCCTGCGCCATGTTCTTCGTGTAGCCGGCCATTTTGAGCGAGTCGCCATCGATGTCCACGGCCGCGCCCGTTTCGTCGGAGATGTACTTGAACGCTCCCTGCAGCGGCTCTTTGCGGAAATCGATTTCGATCGACTTTCCGAGCTTGGCGAGGATCGTTTCCGCGCCACCGCCGGTCGGCGACGGCTTGGTATCGGGCTTCTTCGGGGTCTTCGAGAAGTCGGTGCGGGTCGATTCATCCCACGCCAGGAGCGATCCCAGAGCGAGATTCGGCGCGGCCCGCTCCGGCAGCACCGTCGACATTTTCAGCAGCCGCTTCGCCGGGCTGAATTCCGTCTCGACCGACGCGACGGCCATCATGGCCGGGAACCGACCGATGACCTGCCGTTTCCCCACTTCCGTCGGCTGCATCATCTCGACGGCGTGCAGCAGGTCTTCGGGCAACTGATCAAGCCGCTTACGGAAATCGCGTTCCAGAGAACTCACCGCGCGGGCGGTCTTGTTGCGGATCTGGAAGTCTGAATGGAAGTGCTTGTCGGCGAGGTGGAGGCTCCACGCCACCGCATCGATCTCATCCGGATTGAACCAGTCGACCACCTGCCCGGCCAAGGGGAGCAGACTCTTGCCCACGAGGTCCGGGTGGTGCGTCCGCAGGTCGTCCGGGCGAAACACGATCGACAGATGCCGCGACCGGTCCGTATCCCGCAGCAGTTCTTCGATTCCGGCATCCGTGGATGACGGCTCTTTCATCGCCGCAATGACTTCCGGAAGCGCACTCGTCGGGCAGAACACGAAGTTCCGCTTGCTGTCCTGCTCGATAACAAACGACCATTCTTTTCCCACGTAGGCCGGATAGCCGGACTCGATCTTCGATTCCCCTTCAAATCGGGTGATCATCTCCGAGCGCTTGTGGTCTTCCTTCAGGTGGACCACGCCGGAGATGCTCGGCGCCTCGCCCTGGGCGTTCGGCACGACGCAGAAGAGGAGCTCTTCGATTTCCCCAGGCTCGAACTTCGTCAGTTCCTTGATGCGGGCATCCAGCCACTCGCCGAGCGGGCCGAGGCAGTAGCGGAACTCTTCCCCTTGCGAATCCTTCTTCCAGAGTTCAGCCGGGCGGATGTTGATCAAAAAACGCGCTCCGAGCGGCGCCATTTTCAGGTCGATCGGCTCGCCTTTTGGCAGCGGTTCCACGGCGGGCAAGGCCGCGACGGGACCACCCCCCTTTTCCGCCGGACCTCTTCCGCCGCCTCCCGCAGCCTTGCCGGTCGCTTGCGGGCTCATTGCATAATAACCAATCAATCCTCCGACGATCAGCACTCCCGCGACGGTGCCGATGATCGTCCCCACGTTCCGCTTTCCGGCCCGCTTGCGGATGATACTGGCGGTCGGATCGGTCGGGATGTCTTCCACGCTGACGCCGAACGGCGAGGGAGCCGCGGCTCGCGACGGCATCACCGATGTGGGGGCGGGTGCTGACGGCAGCCCATCAGGAACCCAGCGTGCCGCGGTGCCCACAAGCGGGCCGCCCGCCGCCGGCACCGGAGCCGGCGCAGCCTCGGCAAGTTGAAGTTCGACTTCGTCGGGCTCCTGCAACACGAACGTATGCTGGCACGAAGGGCAGCGTCCCTTCTTTCCCAGCAGGCTTCGATCGCGAAGTTTCAGCTCTTTGCCGCACTTCGGGCAGGGAATGTTGACTGTCGCCATGGGGCAGCGGACCCTGTGGGGAAACGCGATCCTGCCGGCAGCATGCGTGGCACCGGCTTACCGTATCCTACGATGCCGGCGCGCAGTCTGCCAAGCGGTTTCCCATCGTCGTCAGGCTTCGCAACAAGCGGCCGCGCTGGCGAGTCTCGCGTCGATCAGAATTCGTAGCGGGCTTCCATCATCCCGGTGGCGTCATTCATCGTCCACTTCCGCAGGAATTGCGGGTTGTCGCGCGAGGTGCTGATCGACACGTCGCCCACGGGAACCAGAACGTACGACCGTCCGACCCGCGTCAGCCACGGCGTCCCATTAATATAGAGCACGCGCTCCCGCTCGGGATCGGAATTGATGATGACCAGTTTCCCCTGCGTCGTCGGAGCGAACTGCGCGGCCTGGCGCTTGCCGTTCACGGTCATCGTCGCCTTGCCCGCCACGCGGACCCACTTTCCCGCAACATCGTCCCACCGGGCGACCTGGCTGAGAGCAATCTCAAGATCGCGAGTGGCGTCCGTCAGATTCCCGCTGACCACTTTAAGATCTTCCCTGACGGATCCCATCTCGGCATTCAACGTGTCGATCTGCTTCTGGGTATTCTCTACCGCCATTCCCAGGCGAAGCTGATCGTCTTTGGACTTGCTGAGTTCGGTGCGGACGGTCTTCAGATCGGTCTCCAGTTCGCCAAACCGGTTGGCGAGCATCTTGACGCCTTCACCGGTCTTCTTGATATCGGCCGCGGCTTCGGCCAACGTCGCCGCCGTGAGTTCACCATTCTTGTGAACCTGAGACTTCAACGCGTCGACCATCTTTTCGAGAGTCAGAACTCGCTGATTCAACTGGTCGATGTGCCGCTTGACAGAGGCCGGGTCGTCGGCGTTGTAGGCCTTGGTTTCCGAAGTTTCCGCAGCGGCGGGCTCCTCGGCCGGCAGATCCTTCGGGACGGCCGGGACGGGAATGTCTGCGGGAGCCGTCGTCTTGACATCCTTCGTCTCGGGAGTCGAAAGCACCGGCGGCGTCGGCTTGTTGATCTGAGGTCCGCCGCCTTCCTGTCCGGAAAGCACCGACCCCGACAATACGCAGAGTCCGGCAATCAAAACGCTGAAAGTAGCGGTTTTCATGGAAGTTTCCTCCTGCGGACGGCTCGTCAGACCTCGTCATGCTACTATGGGCGCATCGCACGGCGGAGTCAACGAGCGCCGAGGCGAATCCGCTCGGAGACTTGAACGAATTCCGTCCCCACGTTGCATTTCCTGCCCAAAACCGCCATATCAGAAGGATCGCACCATTCGGTGCGGTGGGGGAACCATTCGTTGGACGAGTCGCGGCGTCGGATTCTCGAGGACCTGACAGGAGTTCTCCATGGGGAACTCCGCGTCGACGCGCTGTCGCTGGCGATGTACGCGACCGACGCCAGCCTCTATCAGATCACGCCGCTCGCCGTCGCGTTCCCGCGTCACCGCGAGGACGTCATCACGCTGGCCCGGTACGCTCACGAGAAGAGCATTCCGCTGATTGCCCGCGGCGCCGGGTCGGGAATTACCGGACAGGTGCTGGGACCGGGGATCATCGTCGACTTCTCGCGCTTCATGAAAGCGGTTGAGTCGATCGGGCCCGAAACGGTCCGCGTGCAGCCGGGCGTCGTGCGGGACAAGCTGAACGAGGCCCTCCGCCCCCACGGACGCTACTTCCCTCCTGATCCTTCCAACAGCAGCGTCACCACGGTCGGCGGGATGCTGGGCGTCGACGCCGCCGGCTCGCACTCGGTCCGCATCGGTTCGATTCGCGACCATGTCGACAGCCTCGAAGTGGTGCTCGCCGGCGGCGTTTGCCTTGAGGCCGGGAACGAACCTCTGACTCCGGGAAACCTCTACTCGGATTCGGCGAAAGCCCGCGCAGGCCTTGTCAGTCGGCTCGCTCCGATTCTCGCCGAGAACACCTTTCTGATTCGCGAGTGGCAGCCGCCCCTGCCACGCAACTCGGCGGGCTACTTTCTGCGCGGAGTTCTTTCCGAGTCGCACCTCGCGCTCCCTCGGCTGCTTGTTGGCTCGGAAGGGACGCTCGCCCTGTTCACCGCCGCCACGCTGCATCACGCTCCGCTCCCCGAGTTCCGCGGCGCGGTGCTGGTGCTGTTCGGCCAGCTCGAAGCCGCGACGCGTACCGTGCAGGCCATCGCGGGCCAGCAGCCCAGCGCCTGCGACCTTCTCGACCGCCGGCTTCTCTCGCTCGCCCGCGAAGCCGATCCCCGCTTCGAGGCCTTAATCTCACCGGCCGCGGAAGCCGCGCTCATCATCGAGCAGACAGGTTTCAGTGCCGCCCAGGTCCGCGACCGCATCTACGGGATTCTGCAGGCGGTCCGCGAGGTCAACCTGCGGGCGGTCGTCGCGCGGGAAGCCTACACGCATGACGACGTCGAGTTCCTCTGGTCGCTCCCTTCGAAGGTTGTGCCGCTGCTGGCGCGGCTGCGCGGACAAAGCCGCCCGCTTCCGTTTGTCGAAGACATCGCCGTCCCGCCGGAAGCTCTGCACGATTTCCTGGTGCAGGCGCAGCGGATCTTCCAGAAGCACGAAGTGACGGCGTCGCTGTACTCGCATGCGGCGTCGGGGCAGGTTCACCTGCGGCCGTTCCTGCCTCCCCCCGGGCCACAGGACGGCGAGCGGATCGAGACACTCGCCCGAGACCTCTACCAGGCGGTGTTCGCCGTCGGCGGGACGATCAGCGGCGAGCATGGCGACGGCCTTTCGCGGTCCGCCTTCCTGCGGGAACAGTACGGTCCGCTCTATCCCGTCTTCCAGCAGATCAAACAGGTCTTCGATCCGCACAACATTCTCAATCCGGGAAAGATCCTCACCACCAACGAGCATCTGACGGTCGGGAACTTCCGCCCCGTCCCGGCCCCCGCCCCGCAACTCGTCGACTTGAAGCTCCAGTGGAAGCCGGACGAGTTCGTGCAGTCGGCCGCGCGGTGCAACGGCTGCGGAAGCTGCCGCACCCAGGCTCCCGATCTCCGAATGTGTCCGTTCTTTCGTATCGATACGACGGAAGAAGCCTCGCCGCGGGCCAAGGCGAACGTGGTGCGGCATTATGCGACAGGTTTACTCGACCCGCGCGACCTGACCTCGGCCTCGATGAAGCGGCTGGCCGAGCTCTGCTTCAACTGCAAGCAGTGCCAGATCGAATGTCCGTCGAACGTCGACATCCCGCACCAGATGATCGAGGCCCGCGCGGCGTACGTCGCCGCCCACGGCCTGAGCCGCCCCGACTGGATTCTCTCACGGGCCCACTCGTTCGGAACGCTGGGCGGCGCGGCGTCGCTCGCCACGAACTGGGCCATCTCGAATCCGCTCGGCCGCTGGCTCATCGAGAAGTTTCTCGGCATCGCCCGCCAGCGAAAGATCTCCAAGGTCGCCCGCCGCCCCTTCATGCGGACGACGACCAAAGAGATGCGGACCCGCCCCCCCGCTTCGGCCCGCAACCGCACCGTCGTCTATTACGTCGGCGACTATGCCAATTTCTACGACCCCGAGCTGGCCCACGCCTTCGTCGCCATCATGCGGCACAACGGCTGGAAGGTGCACGTGCCCCCGGGGCTTTGGGGATCGGCGATGGCGATGATCTCGGCTGGCGACCTCGAGCCCGCCCGCGAAGTCGCCCAGCGAAACGTCCGCGAACTGGCGGAACTCGCCCGTGAAGGTTTCCCCATCATCTGCACTGAGCCGTCGGCGGTCCTTGCACTCCGCGAGGAATATCCGATGCTCATCGACCATCCCGACGTGAAGACCGTCGCGTCGCGCGTCGTCGAAGCGGGAGCGTTTCTCGAAGACCTCCACTCCGCCGGCAAGCTCCGCACTGACTTCCAGCCTCTCGACGTCGACGCGGGCTATCACCTGCCATGCCACCTGCGGGCGCTCGGACGCGAAAGCCCCCTCGTGCGTCTGTTGAAACTCATCCCGCAAATGGAAGTTCACCGCATTGAGGAAGGGTGTTCCGGGATGGCGGGGGCGTGGGGACTGACCAAGGAGAACTTCCGCACGTCCATCCGACTGGGTTGGGGGCTCATCACCCGCATGCGGTCGGGCGACTTCTCGATCGGGATCACCGAGTGCAGCAGCTGCCGCATCCAGATGGAGCAGGGGACCACGAAGCCGACCATTCATCCTCTCAAGCTGATGGCCCTTGCCTACGGTCTCATGCCGGAAATCAGCCACCGCCTGACGGCGCAATCAGGCAAACTGGTCCTTTCCTGAATCAACGACCAACCGAGTGTGTCCGGCGCATCAAGGCCTTTCCGTCACACTCCGTCGCATCCGTCGTTTCAGCGGCCGTCCGAGAGTTCGTCTCCTCCTGAACGCTTTTCGCCCCATTGACTTCGTTCAGATGGTAAGTCTACACTCACCACCCACGGAGCTTTGAGGGCCTGGTGATGCCGCCGATTCTTCAGAAACTTTCTGCCGAGGAACGTCGCGCCGCGATTGTGCGGGCCGTGCGGCGCGTCTTTGCGGAAAAGGGATTTCACGCCACGACCACGCGCGAACTTGCCGACGCGGCGGGTGTCTCCGAGGCGCTTCTCTTCAAGCACTTCCCGACCAAGGAAGCCCTCTTCACCGCGATGCAGACCGCCTGCTGCAACGAGCAGGATCACGGACTTTATGAGCGGTTGCGGGGATTGGAACCGTCGGCTTCGACACTTGTGCTTCTGGTTCATTTTCTCGTCTCGCGCATGCTGGGCGGGCACCGCAAGCCGGACGAGGAGCAGATCATCCATCAGCGTCTGATGTTGCGAAGTCTTGCGGAGGACGGCGAATTCGCCCGCGTGTTGATGCAGAAACTGGCGCTCAACTGGATTCCGAAGATTCAGGAATGCCTCCAGGCCGTCGAAGCTGAACGGGAAACGTCCGCGGAAGGCGTGCGGGCGAACTTATGCGGGTGGTTCGTGAACCATCTCGCCGCGATGATCATGTTCAATCTGCTGCCGGAGCGGCCGGTTGTCGATTACGAGGTTTCCCGCTCGGACCTCGTTCAGGAGACGGTTCGCTTCACGCTGCGTGGCATGGGGCTGACCGAGACCGCCATCCGCCGACATTACAACCCGCAGGCGCTGGGGCTCTTCGCCGAATGATTCTGGACGAAGCGATCGCACCTGACGCCGGTTCTTGCGTACTTCTGGGGAGACGAGCGGTGTGTAAGCACCCACTTATGAGTTGGTTCGTTCGCGTGGCTGGTGTTGTTGTGGTCGTTGCGGGCTGCGGGGTTCTCGCGGGCTGTGGGGGCCATGCGCCCGCCCAATCAGGCCCCCCGGTACCGGAAGCGCCGGAAGTCCACGTCAGTGTCCCGGTGATGGCGGAAGTCACCGACTATCAGGACTTCCCCGGACGACTGGCGGCCGTCAATTCGGTCGAGGTGAGAGCCCGCGTCACGGGATATCTCAATAAGATCCACTTCGAAGAAGGGAGCGAAGTGGAGCAGGGAGACCTGCTCTTCGAGATTGATCCTCGTCCCTACGAAGCCGAGCTCGCCCGCGCGAAGGGTAGTGTCGTTCAAGCCGAGGGGCGCCTAAAGCGGCTGGAATCGGAGTTCAAGCGGGCCAAGGATCTGGCGGAACGCAAAGCCATCAGCCAGGAAGAAATCGACCGCATCACCGGCGACCGGACCGAAGCCCTCGGGGCCGTGGCCGTCAGCGAGGCCGCGGTCGAGATGGCCGAACTGAACCTCAGCTTCACGAAAGTGACGGCGCCGCTCTCGGGGCGGATCGGCAATCGGACGCTCGACCCGGGCAACCTGGTGAAGGCGGACGAGACGTCGGTCACGGTGATCGTTTCGACAAATCCGATTTACGTCAATTTCGACCTCGATGAGCGGACGATGCTCCGGCTCAAGCGGCTCATCGCCGAGAAGAAAATTTCGTGGTCGACCAAAGGGGGCATCCCGGTCCTGATCGGTCTCGCCGACGAAGAGGGCTACCCGCACGCGGGGACAATCAATTTCGCCGATAACCGCGTCGACGCCGACTCGGGAACATGGCGACTCCGCGGCCGATTCGACAACAGCGACGGGTTGCTGACGCCGGGGCTCTTCGTGCGGGTCCGCCTTCCGATCGGCGGGCCGGTGAAGTCGCTGCTGATTACCGAAGAAGCCCTCAGCACCGACCAGGGACAGAAGTTCGTCTACGTGGTGAAGCCGGACAAGATGGTCGAATACCGTCGCATCAAGGTGGGACGAATCCATGACGGGCTGCGGGTTGTTCTCGACGGCCTTACGACCGGCGAGCAGATCATCCACAGTGGATTGCAGCGGGCGCGTCCGGGCAACCCCGTCGCTCCGAAAGTGGTGGAGATGCCGGGTGCCGAGCGGCTGATTCCGAAGAAGGCCGGCGAGTCCAAGGCAAAGGAAGCCGCAGAACCGCCGAAGACAGAAACAAAGGATGAGAAGACCGATTCGAAGGCCGGCGAAAAGAAGAAGTAGCGGAGGTTCTGGACGCTCGTTGCATCTCCACCCTCTCCTCACACCGAGGTGCGGGGTGGATAACACACGACATCACTTCGTCGCGTTCTCGTTGACTCACCACACCGGATCCTCGCGTGATCTCTCGGTTCTTCATCGATCGGCCGATCTTCGCCTCGGTCCTCTCCATCGTCATTGCGCTGGCGGGGGGGATCGCGGTCTTCACGCTGCCGCTCGCTCAGTTTCCGCAGATCGCTCCGCCCACTGTCTCGGTCTCGTGCGTCTTTCCCGGCGCCAGCGCCAAGGAAGTCTCCGACGCCGTCGCCGCCCCCCTCGAGCAGCAGGTCAACGGCGTTGAAGGCATCATGTATATGTCGTCGCAGTCGGCGAACGACGGCAGCTACAACCTGACGGTCACGTTCCAGCCCGGCATCGACCTCGACATGGCCCAGGTTCTGGTGCAGAACCGCGTCAACCTGGCGGTCCCGCTTCTTCCCGAGGTGATTCGCGCGACGGGCGTCATCACGCAGAAGCGGTCGAGCAGCATCCTGATGGGGCTTTCAGTCAACTCGGGCAATCGCCGTTACGACCAGCTCTATCTCAGCAACTACTCGCTGATGCAGATCAAGGATGAACTGGCGCGGCTCTCCGGCGTCGGCGAAGTGATGCTTTTCGGCCAGCGCGACTACAGCATGCGGGTCTGGCTGAACCCTGATCAACTGGCGTCGCGACGGCTGTCGGCCGGCGACGTGGTCCGCGCTCTCCGCGAGCAGAACGCGCCGGTCGCATCTGGTTCGGTGGGACAAGAACCGTCCATCGATGGCCAGCCTTCGCAGGTCACTCTCTCGACGCTTGGCCGCCTGACGGAGCCCGAGCAGTTCGAGGATGTCGTGATCAAGTCCGACGCCCAGGGACGCATTACACGGATCCGCGACGTCGGCCGGGCCGAACTGGCGGCGAAAAGCGAGAACATCACTGTCCGCCTCGACGGACAGGAGACGGTGTTTCTCGCGATCTTCCAGACTCCCGACGCCAACGCGCTCGATCTGCGGCAGCGCGTTCTCGACAAGATGGACGAACTGGCCGAAGCGTTCCCCGAGGGGGTGCAGTACGACATCGCCTTCGACACCACCCCATACACGCGCGAGTCGATCAACGAGGTCACGCATGCCCTGCGCGACTCGATCGTCCTCGTCGCCATCGTGGTGATGCTGTTCCTGCAGAGCTGGCGCTCGGCCATCATCCCGCTCGTCGCGGTGCCGGTCGCCATCATCGGGACGTTCGCCGTGATGGCGGCCATCGGATTCAGCCTCAACAACCTGACGCTCTTCGGCCTTGTGCTGGCGATCGGCATTGTGGTCGATGACGCGATCGTCGTCGTGGAAGCGGTCGAGCATCACATCGAGCATGGACTTTCGCCGCGCGCCGCGACCATCACCGCGATGGAGCAGGTCTCGGGGCCGGTCATTGCGGTTGGTCTCGTGCTGAGCGCGGTGTTCATTCCGTGTGCATTCATTACGGGAATCACCGGCAGCTTCTTCCGACAGTTCGCGATGACGATTGCCGTGTCGACGATCATCTCGACCTTCAACTCGCTGACGCTCAGCCCCGCGCTCACGGCGATTCTGCTGCGGCCGAGAAGCGAGGACGAGAAGTCGCCGCCGCTCCCGTGGGCGGCTTTCCCGATCATCGGCGTGTTTGCCGGCTGGAGCTTGATCGGCCCGCAAATAATGCGGCTGGCCCAGCGGCTGGAATGGAATGGTTCAGGGAATCTTTGGCACGCGATCGGAGCCGTAGCGGGAGGACTACTTCTGTTCGTGGTCGGACCGTGGCTCAACCGGGCGCTCGGTGCACTCTTCCGCGCGTTCAACCGCATTTTTACGAAACTGACCAGCGGTTATGTCTGGTTCATCGGCGGCACGATCCGCGGGGCCGTCATCTCGCTGGCGATCTACGGCGGTCTCATCGGCCTGACCTGGTGGACCTTCACCAAGGTGCCGCGCGGGTTCATCCCGCAGCAGGATATGGGCTACCTGCTGATCGCGGTGCAGCTTCCGGACTCGGCATCGCTTGAACGCACCGACCGGGTCATGCACCAGATCGAGCAGATCGGTCTCGAGATTCCGGGCGTCAAACACGTCGCGGCCATCGGTGGACTCTCCTTCGCCATCAATGCCCAGGGGTCGAACTTCGGCACACTGTTTGTCGGACTTAAGGATTATTCGCTGAGGCGCACGCCTGAGACGTCGAGCGATGTCATCAAGGCCACTTTGGAACGCCGTTTCGGCGAGGAGATCCGCGATGCGCAGATCTTCGTCTTCGCGCCGCCGCCAGTCATGGGTGTTGGCCGCGCGGGGGGGTTCGCCATCATGATCGAGGACCGGGGCGATGCCGGTCCCGACAACATGCAGAAGCAGGTCGAGAACCTGATGGCGAAGGCCAATCAGTCCGGCATGATGTTCACATTCTCAGGCTTCCGCGCCGGTGTCCCGCAGATGCGGATCAACCCGGACCTCGGGGCCTGCATGCTTCGCGGCGTGAACGTGCAGGAGTTCGCTGACACGCTCGGCATCTACGAAGGGGCGGTCTACGTCAACGACTTCAACCGCTTCGGCCGCACCTGGCAGGTCATCGTGCAGGCCGAAGGAGACTACCGCGAGCAGCCGGAAGACGTCGCTCAACTCCGCGTCCGCAACTCCCGCGGACAGATGGTGCCGGTCGGCTCGCTGGCCGAACTCAAAGAGGTCAACGGGCCGCTCGTCCTGCAGCGGTACAACATGTATCCGTCCGCGGCCATCAATGGTTCTGCTTTTCCCGGCGTCAGTTCGGGCGCCGCGACGAGCTTCATGCAGAATCTTGCCAACACCGAGCTCCCGCAATCGATGGGCTACGAGTGGACCGACATGTCCTACCTCGAGCAGATCGCGGGCAACACGGCGATGATCATCTTCGTTTTCGCCGTCGTCATGGTGTTCCTCGTGCTGGCGGCGCAGTACGAAAGCTGGTCGCTGCCGATGGCGGTCATTCTCGTCGTGCCGATGTGCATCCTGAGCGCGCTCATCGGCATCTTCATCGCGAAGAGGGACATGAACATCTTCACGCAGATCGGATTCGTCGTGCTCGTCGGCCTCGCGAGCAAGAACGCGATCCTCATCGTCGAGTTCGCCAAGCAGCAGCGGCAGGCGGGCATCCCCCGCCGCCAGGCGACGCTTGAAGCGTGCCGCCTGCGCCTGCGGCCGATCGTGATGACGTCGTTCGCGTTCATTCTCGGCGTGCTGCCGCTGGTCTTCGCCAAGGGGGCAGGGGCCGAGATGCGAAGTGCGCTCGGAACGGCCGTCTTCAGCGGCATGCTGGGCGTCACGATCTTCGGACTCGCCCTGACGCCGGTTTTCTTCTACTCGATCGACTGGCTCGGCGAGTCGCGGCTTTTCGGCTCGCGCGGAATGCAGAAAGCCGGCGGCGTCGCTCTCGACCTGCTCCGCTTCGGCCCGATCTTCCGCGGCCTGCGGGCCGGCTGGAGCACCCTCCGCCGTTCGAGCGCCGCGAGCATCAAGGAAGCGAGGTCTCATGTGTCTCCTCCGCCATCCAATGGCCAGAACGGGCACGTCGATCACCACTCTTCCACTGGGAGCCCCGCGGCTCAAGCTGGGTCGTCTGCCGATGAGGAAACCAGGCGCTGATGGACGTTCGGCCCGCAAAGTCCCCGGGAAAAGGCAGCGGGACACATCCTTCAATTGATCGTTGCCGCAGTCTCCAAGCCCATCCGCAATCGATCTTGGGGCCAATCGCCCCTCCGCGGTATCATCCCGCCGCTTGAAATCCGGCCACCCAGGGAACGGGCGATGACCACGGCCTACCGCATCGAACTCGATCTGTTTCACGGTCCGCTCGACCTCCTGCTCTATCTGGTCCGGCGGAACGAGCTCGACATCCTCAATCTCCCCATCGCCCGCATCGCTGCGCAGTTCGCCGCCTATCTCGACGTCCTCGAACTTCTCAATCTCGACGAGATCGGCGAGTTCCTGGTCATGGCCTCGACGCTCATCGAGATCAAAAGCCGCGAAGCCCTCCCGCAAGAGCAGGAAGAGACCGCCGAGGAAGAGCCCATCGCCAGCGAGGCCCGCAGCGGGCTCATCGAGCAGCTCCTCGAATACCGCCGCTACAAGGACGCGGGGAAGGCCCTTGAAGACCGTGCGGCCGAGTGGCAGCAACGTTACCCGCGGCTCAGCGACGAGCGCCCGCACGTCGGCAAGAACCCCGCTGCCGATTTCATCCGCGAAGTCGAACTGTGGGACCTCGTCAGCGCCCTCGCCCGCGTGCTGCGTCGCAACTCGGTCGACAAGGAATCGCGGATCCGCTACGACGACACCCCGATGCACGTCTACGTCGAGCGCATCGGGGACCAGGTCCGCCGCGAAGGCCGCGTCGCCTTCACCTCGCTCTTCGACGTCGAGACCATCAAGGTGAAGATCGTCAGCATGTTCCTGGCGGTCCTCGAACTCCTTCGGCACCACCAGTTCCGCGCCGAGCAACCGACCGACTTCGGCGAAATCTGGATTCTCCCCCCCGCCGCCGAATCCGCCGAGCCGGCTTCCGCCCCCATCGCAGCCGAACAGGCGCGTGCTGCCTGAGAACACGGCACGGCAAACGTCGATGCATCGGGCGGAAGGATTTGTCATTGGTCGTTGATCATTGGTCAGTGGTCGTTTCAAAAATTGCCAATGACCAACGACCAATGACCAACGATCAATTGCTTTCAGGGCGAGTCGCGACCGATGGCAGCCCGCGTGCGTCTCCTGCCGGCCCGCAAGCCCGCGCGAGCTTCCGCAACCGGCACGACCCGCACGGCAGCCGCTGATCTTCTGTGATTGCGGGCGCCCTTCATAACGCGTCAGAATCTTTCGATTCGTCCGTCGCGTGCCCCAGCGGGGTTTGATACGATATTCCAAACGTACAACTGCCGATTTGTCTTTGACCGACACAGCCCCAACCGCTTCAACCAAACCCCCATCGCGGGCGCTCCACCAACGGGGCCAACGCGCTTGCGGGTTCGCAATGCCTTCCGCCCGACGCCTGCCAGTCAGGCCACGGCAACCCAGTTCTCCGCCATCCAGCCGCCCGCTCTCAGCAGTCCAACTCACCGGAGCCAACCCATGCTCGTCATTCCAGGCCAGCCCGGCAAAGACCTCTGCGACTCCAACCTGGGCATCTCGCGGCGGGCGCTGCTCCGCGTCGGCGGCTCGGGCATGCTGGGCCTCTCGCTGGCCAACATGCTCCAGCTCCAGGCGAAGGCCGAAGAGTCTGCCGCCGGCGGCGGCCGCGGGTGGAACAAGGCCAAAAGCGTGATCATGGTCTACCTGCAGGGGGGGCCCAGCCACCTCGACCTGTGGGACCCCAAGGAAAACGTCCCGGACAACGTGAAGTCCGCCTTCACCAACATTTCGACGAAGCTCCCGGGCGTCGCCTTCACCGAGAACCTGCCGAAGCTCGCCCAGGTGAATGACAAGTTCACCATGATGCGGTCGGTGAGCTATACGCCGTACGGCCTCTTCAACCACACCGCCGCCATCTACCAGATGATGACCGGCTACACGACCGACAAGGTCAGCCCGTCCGGCCAGCTTGAGCCCCCCAGCCCGAAAGACTTCCCCAACTTCGGCTCGAACATCATCCGCCTCAAGCCGCCGAAGGAGCCGATGCTCCCGTTCGTCATGCTGCCGCGCCCCCTGCAGGAATCGAACGTCGTCGGCAAGGGTGGCTCCGCGGGCTTCCTGGGCAAGGCGTACGACCCGTACACCCTCTACCCGGACGGCGACGACCTCGACATGCAGAAGATGGAGCGGATCAAGATCGACGACCTCCAGCTCCGGCCGGAAGTCTTCGCAACCCGCCTCGAGCGCCGCGCCAAGCTGCGCGATGCCATCAACGCCAACATGCCCAAGCTCGACAAGGCGGTGGCCGAGTACAACCTCAACGAGTACTACGACCAGGCCCTCAACCTTATCGTCTCGGGCCGGGCCCGCGACGCTTTCAACCTCTCGGCCGAGTCGAACGAAACCCGCGACATGTACGGCCGCAACACCTTCGGCCAGAGCCTCATGCTCGCCCGCCGCCTGGTCGAAGCCGGCACGCGGGTCGTCGAAGTCATCTGGCCGAAGGTCGCCAACAGCGACAATCACTCGTGGGACCACCATGTCGGTCTCAACGACCGCATGAAGAAGCAGTCCGGCCCGATGCTCGACGCCGGCCTCAGCGCCCTCTTCACCGATCTGGACCAGCGGGGCATGCTCAGCGAGACGCTGGTGCTGTGCATCGGCGAGTTCGGCCGCAGCCCGCAGAAGGGGGTCAGCACCTCCGGCAACTCGAACGACGCCAACGGCCGCGACCACTGGCCGTACTGCTATACCGGCGTCATCGGCGGTGCGGGAATCAAGCGGGGCGTGGTCCACGGCAAGAGCGACAAGACCGCCTCCGCCCCGGCCGAAGACCCGGTCCACCCGACCGAACTCCTCGCGACGATCTACCACAGCGTCGGCATCGCCCCCGACACGATCGTCTACAACCACCTCAACCAGCCCCGCGAGCTGGTGAAGGCCAACGCGGTCGGCAAGCTCTTCGCCTGATCGACGCCGATTCCAGCGGACATGCTCGAGGGTGTGAACGGCGTAAAGCTCTTCACACCCTTTTTTCACGCGCGGACGACACTCGACCCGCCAACCCCAGAAGGCATGCTGGATCTCGCCGGCCAACCACCTTCGTACTTTGCCGCATGCAAGAGCCTGCCCGACTTGGCTGACAAACTGAAATCCATGTGTTGCCGAGTCAAAAGCTGAAACGATTCATGCTCGGTCGCGTTAAATTCGTCGGTCATTCGAGATAGCCGCTCGCGCTCCTTGTATCTCCAGGAACCTTTGACTGATGAACCCTGACCTCGCGGCACAGATCGCCGACCAATTGACGAGTCAATACGGCGCGACCGTTCGTTCCAGCGTCGAAGCGTCCGTCCGCGAAACAATTCTCTCGTTCAAGGCGTCCGAGGTTCTGACCTTCGTAACCCCCGATGGTCGGACTTTTTCTCCGGCCGCCACGACGAGCTATCTCAAGGCGCTCTGGTGTTTCGCTCGCGGCAATCCCTACGAGGGGGTTGAGCTGGACAGCATCATTACGCAACCCATCGTCCAGTCGACGGAACGGGTTCTCGTCGAAGCGTTGAACAGCCCCGACGTGCGGCAGATCATCGCCCAGACCATCGCCCCCGGACCGCAGGTGAACGAGGAGCTCCAGTCGACTCTTGGATCGGAATCCGCATGGATCACACGCGAAGTCCTGAGTACTGCCGGGGTCAGTCCCCTCGGTGCGGCGTCCGATCAGATCGCCTCACAAGCGTCTGCACTGGCACATGACTTGATGCATTCGGCTGCTGGAAAAACGGTCATTGCGGGGGTCGCCAAGGCGGCAGCAACGACGCAGGGAAAAGTGCTCCTGGCCAAACTCGTCACAATGGCCGCCGGGAAGATTGCGGCGTCGACCGCGATGAAGGTCTTGATTGTCTCGTCACTCAAGAAAGTTGGAATCGCCCTCCTCATCAAGACCGTGTTGATTAAAGTGCTGGCCACCGTGGCTCCCGCCCTCGTCGCGGCGAAAATCCCCGTCTTCTGGATCATCCTTCCCATCCTCGGGGGTTTCATCTACTACGAGATGGCCCACATTCCCCAGAAGCTGGCAGACAAGGTTCCCGGTGAGATCGGCGATGCGATCAGCCGAGCGTTTCCTGAGATCGCAAGAAAGTTCGCGCAGATGATCCTTGCAGAGGCGGAAGCGGAATTCACCCGCCGCGTCATTCAGGGTTAGGAATTCGCCGGAGATGCATGTCTTCATCTCTTACCAGCGATTCGATATCTCGGCCGCCGAATCGCTCGCGGCGGAACTCGCTCGCGCTGGCTTTCCGGTCTTTATCGACCGGCAGATTCGCGTCGGAGATTCGTGGGACGTCTCACTGGAGCGCGCTCTCGAGGCCTCGTTCGCCGTGGTCCCTCTCTGGACAACGCATTCCGTCAATTCTCGCTACGTCAGACTGGAAGCCAGGCACGGACTCCATCGGCAGTCGCTGAGCCCGGTGCTCATGTCGGCGTGCCAGATCCCGCTCGAGTTTTCAGATATCGAGTATGCAGATCTTCGATCGCGGACCCCCGGTGACGCAAAGCATCCAGAGTGGTCGAATCTCCTCTCGACACTCACAACCCTGCAGCAACGTGCCGCGACGCGTGCGGTAAACGGCCAGGCACAACTTTTCTTCCATTTGGGCATCAAGTTCCTGGAAGGGATGAACTGCCCTCAGAATGCCGTCATCGCTCTTTCGTGGTTCAAGAAAGCCGAAACAGCGGGACACCCGCAAGCCTCCGAAATGATCCAGAGAATGGCCGACCTCGCGTGAAGTAGGCCGGATTGACCGAAGGGAAACGGGACGCATGAGTCCATGTTTCCGGCTTTGGGAAAGCATGTGCCTTCTGGTTGGGGGCGCCCACGATCTACGAATGAATCGGCAAACAACGGATGCCCACCTGGCCGAACGACCAATCAGCCGTGAGTTCCCAACTTCTCACGCCCGCTTCCGTCCTTCGTGCTGAGAGCGTAGAACCCACGCATGGACGCTCCACTCGACGCGCCCACATCGCATCCCCGGACCGATGAACTCAATCGCTTGTGGCAGTCCCGTAGGTTTGACGGGCTTGAAGGCAACCGGGGCGTGGTCCGATTCCATATTTCCGGCCGAGGTGCTTCGGCGACGGCCAACGTCTGCCCGTCACCGCTCAATACGAGAGTCCCAGCGACAGCAATCCCGATCCGTCGGGTTCGTAGTCCGGTTCCCCCGAGTCAAACTCCAGGCGGCGGCCGAAGACGTAGCCCGCCTCGGCGAAGCCTCGCAATCCCGTGCGAGTCGATCGCGGACCTTTCGACGTCGGCGGAGTCCACTCCACGCCCGTCAGAAGTTGCCACGCCCGATACGTGAGCAGGTCGTCCGATCCATCGCGTCTCTCGAAGGCCCACGTCCCGCCGGACAGCCCGCCGCCGACGTACGCCCACGTCTCCCGGCTCTCATTCGCCGCGAGGCGATACGAGTATCGCGGTCGAGGAAAGAAGAGGTCCACCTTCATGTCCGGCGTCGGCGTCCAGATCGCCCCGATGCCCGGCAGCAGCGGAAGGTCTTGCCGCCCGGTGGCCACCACACCCAGCCCCACCTTCCATTCCGGCGTCCAGTCGTGAAAGGCCAGCGCCATCGCCCGAATCCGCCAGGCCTCGGCACTCGTATTCTCGAAGTCGGACGCAAACGTCGGCGTCACGCTCAACCGCAGGACCCAATCCTCGCAGATCGGCCGCATCCACGAGAGTTCGACGCCGAGGGTGTAGAGATTGTGCGGGACGTCGAGAGACGCGGGAACGTCAAATGCGGCGTGGGCAAAACTTGCGGTGATGAACGGGGGCGGCGGCCCGAAGACGGGATAAGTCCCCATTCGAGCGGAGACCTCGGTCTCGCGGAAGCCGAAGCCGTCCCGCGTCGCTTCCCAGTCGTAGCGGGCCGAAACCATGGGCCGAAAGCGAGCCCATCCGCTCGGGGGCTCGACGCGGCCAGGCACCGGCGAGTCCGCGTCCGGTCCGCGGTTCCATCCCGCCTGCTCCAAAGGAGCATCGGCCGGCCGGTCAACCGTCTCGATCGCCGACTCCCCGTTATCGCCCGTCCCTTCCTCCGCAACCACGATCGACCACGCGGACGCGGCGCACGCCGCGGCGAACCCGAGGAGAACGCGGCGCCAGGGTTGTCGACAGGATGACCGCATGAAAAGCGAAGGGAACCCTGGAACCGGGCCGAGATGCCGCAGCGGTGAAGTATCTCATTCCTTACGAAATGTAAAGCCCGGTCGTCACGCTCGCAACATCTCGGCCGCGCGGCGGACATAGGCGGCGCCGCTCAGGACGGTCGCGGCGACGGCGCCCCACAGAAGGACGTCGCGGACGGTGATGAACCATCCGGTGGCGGCGATCGCAGGCTCAAGGGACAGCAGGCTCGCCGTCACCGCCGCGCACTGCAGAAACATCTTGATCTTCCCACTGAGAGCCGCCGAGAAATCCTTGCCGTGCTGTTCGAGGAACGCGCGCAGGCTCGTGATGAAGATCTCGCGGCCGATGACGATCGTCACCATCCAGGCGTTGACGCCCGAGGAAAGTGTCGCGCCGTCCGCCAGCGTTTCATGCTGTCTTTCGAGCAGGAAGATGAACGAGCCTCCGACGATCATTTTGTCGGCGAAGGGGTCGAGGACGCGGCCCAGCGTGGTGATGAGGCCGTACTTGCGGGCGATGTAGCCGTCCAGCGCGTCGGTCGCGGCAGCGAACACGAAGACCGCCGCGGACGCGATCCAGAGGTTGCCGTACCAGATCATGCCAAAGAGGACGAACGCCAGGGCGATCCGCCCCAGCGTGATGGCGTTTGGCAGGTTCAGCGCCCCGCGTTCGAGCGGCGCCAGCCGCGGCCGCGGCGCGTGAAGTTCACTCGGCGTCGGCGACATCGTCATCTTCCTGAATCGCGTATCCGGCGAGGTCATATCCGGCTCGTTCGGTGAGTTCGACCGGGACGAACGTCCCCACCTCGAGCCCTTCCCCCACCACGATGACCGTTCCATCGATCTCGGGAGCATCCGCGTAGGTCCGCCCCACGAACGTTCCGGGCTGCTCTCCCGGCGCGTCGATCAGCACATCGAGTTCGTAACCCAGCAGCGATTCGCCGAAATCGAAGGCGATCTCCTGCTGCACTTCCATCAGTTCCTGGAGGCGCTCCTCCTTGACATCTTCCGGAAGGTGCCCGTCCAGCTTCACCGCGGCGGTCCCCGGCTCGAGCGAGTAGGTGAAGACGCCCATCCGCTCGAACTGCGTCTCCTGCACGAAATCCTTGAGTTCCTCGAACTGCACGTCGGTCTCGCCGGGGAAGCCGACAACGAACGTTGTGCGCATCACCAGGTTCGGAATTCGCTCTCGCAGCTTGTGAACGAGCGTCTCGGTCTGCTTGCGGTTCACGCGGCGCTGCATCCGCTTCAGCACCGAGTCATTAATGTGCTGGAGCGGCATGTCGAGATAGGGAATGATCCGCTCCGATCCGGCGATAGTATCGATCAATTCGTCGGTGAAGTGGATCGGATAGAGATACATCAGCCGGATCCAGTCGATGCCGTCGACCTTCTCCAGCTCCTTGAGCAGTTGTACCAGCCGGACTTCGCCGTACAGGTCGAGCCCGTAATACGTGGTGTCCTGGGCGACGAGGATAAGCTCCTTCACGCCGTCGGCCGCCAGTTCGCGAGCCTCGGTCGTCACCATTTCAATCGGTTTGGTGATGTGCTTGCCGCGCATCTTGGGGATCGAGCAGAAGGTGCACGTGCGGTCGCACCCTTCCGAGATCTTGAGGTAGGCGAAGTGCTTGGGCGTGATGCGGAGACGGGCCCGGTCGTCGAGGGCCGTGATCGGGGCCGGACGAAACAGTTCGCGCTGCTCACGAAGGCCGCCGACGAGGTGATCGGCGACGCGGTTGATCTCGTCCCGTCCGAACACGCCGACGATGTGATCGATCTCGGGAAGCTCGTCTCGCAGGGCAGGGCCGAGGCGCTGCGGGAGGCAGCCGGCGACGATGACCCCCTTCGTTTTCCCTTCCTTCTTCAGGTCGAGCATCTCGCGGATAACGGCCTTCGATTCCGCTCGCGATTGCTCGATGAATCCGCACGTATTGACGATGACGAAGTCGGCCCCATCCGGCTCGGAGACCAGCGTGTAACCATCGAGGGCGAGCGTGCCGAGCATCTTCTCGCTGTCGACGAGGTTCTTGGGGCAACCGAGGCTGACGA
>JADZEF010000127.1 GCA_020850695.1 Planctomycetaceae bacterium
AAGGGCATCAAGATGCCACATCGAAATCCGAATGCCTCGAAAGAATGATCGTGTTCGGCGAGACGATGCTGCGGAACGCGGTCCGTCAGTTCCTGGTTCACTATCACGAGGAGCGAAACCACCAAGGGCTCGAGAACCGGATCCTTACGCCTGGCGAGGACGTGGGCCGAGTGGCAGGAACGATTCGCTGCCGCGAACGGCTCGGTGGGCTGCTAAAGTACTACCACCGTGAAGCGGCATAGCTCGGCGCCACTTCTTCCTCATTGGCCGGCGCTTCTGCGGTCAAATCCCGCTTTGGGGCGCGGCGACGCGCCTCAAGTCGCCTACTGTTTGGTCGAATCAGCGTTCCACCCGGACGAATTCGACCGAGACCGTCGACTCGAAACGATCTCAACCTCCAAGATCTCAGCACTTTCACCGTCGTTCGAATATTTTGACCACACGCCGTTTTGCGGAGAGGGAATCGGGGTAGCAACGCGGACCTCGCGTTTCACCCCACGGGAAATGACACAAAAGCTGCGCCGTGCACGCCGAACCCGCACATCCGATCAGACAGGTCTCCCTCAGTGCGGCCTCAAGTGGCGAGAACTCGCGCACCAAATTCCAGAATGTCCTGGCAAATAGCAGGGCCCAGGCGCATCCCGAAGCACTCCGCCCCCACCGCATCGAAGAAGCCCGCTACCGCGCCGACGCGAAAGCGACCGCCGAGCGCACCGCCGCGAGATCGAGCAGTAACGCTCCTCAAACCAGTAGCCCGCCTCCACCCGGATCGCGACCGGCAGTGCACCTGTCTCTGGTGGGCGCTTACGTTGGTCTGACACAATCACCCCTCACGCCCGATCGTTGCAAACCGGGCAGGTGGCCTCGCGATCGATCCGCACCGTCCGGAAGCTCTGGTCGCCGAGGTCGAACGTCAGCAGGCGGCCGGCCAGCGGCTCTCCAAAGCCTGCGATCAACTTGATGACCTCCATCGCCGCCAGCGAGCCGACCGTGGAGCTCACGGCGCTGAACACCGGAAACTCGCGTTTCCAAAGGGGCGGGCTCTCGGGATAGAGGCAGGCGAGGCAGGGGGACTTGCCGGGAACGATCGTCGTCAGCCGGCCTTCCAACTCGTACATGGCGCAATCGACCAGCGGCTTCCGTTGGCGGACCGCTGCCCGGTTCATCAGCAGGCGCTCGGAGAACAGCGGCCCCGCGCTGACGGCCACGTCGCAGCGGGCGACCAGACGGGCCGCGTTCGATTCGTCGATATTCTCGGCGATCGTCTCAACCTCGACGTGCGGGTTGAGCGCACGCAGCCGGCGAACCCCCGACTCGATCCGCTGCTGTCCGACGTCGTCTGTCGACATGAGGAGCTGGCGGTTGAGGTCGTTGAGCCGCAGGTTGCCGGCGTGGGCCAGCACCAGCCTGCCGATTCCCGCGGCTGCCAGTTGCAGGGCGACAGTCCCGCCCACGCCGCCGATCCGCGAAACGAGCACTGTCGCGGCCTTCAGCCGGCGTTGTCCTTCCTCGCCGAAGCCGCGCACGGTGAGCTGCCACCCGTAGCGGTCGCGTTCGTCGTCGGTCAGGTAAGGAAGGTCAGACATGCCGCGTTCACCCTCCGGAAACAGGAGGCAGCAGCGTCACGACATCGCCCGGTCGCAGCGTTGTCGAAGCGTTGCGGCGCGCCGGCGTGGCGACATCGTTCACAATGACGAGCAGGCTCGGCCGCAGGTCGCCCGAGTCCGTCACAAGATGTTGTGCGGCGTCATCACCGCACGTGGCCGCCAACTGTATGAGCAACTCGCGGACGGTCGCGGCGTCGGGAAGGTCGACGTCTTCCGCTGCGCGACCGAGTGCGGTGCGAAGCTGGGCTGAATACTCCACGCGGACTTTCATGGCGCCAGCTCCGTCAGAGGGCGCTCGGTCAGCCGGCCCGAGTCGATGATGTATAACCTGTCGGCCAGGCTGCGGGCCTCGGTACGGCTGTGCGTCACATGCAGCGTGGTCAGCCCCGTCTCACGTTGGATCGTTCGCAGCAGCTCACACAGGCGGTCGCGTGTCGCCTCATCGAGGGCGTTGAGAGGTTCGTCCATCACAAGGATCCGCGGTCGGAACGACAGCGCCCGGCCCAGCGCCACGCGCTGCGATTCGCCCCCGCTCAGGCCGCGCATCGTCCGGTCGAGCAGGCGTTCGATCCCCAGCACGCCGGCCAGTTCGCTCACGCGCTCGGCGATTCGCGCGCGGGGCGTGCGGCGCACCTTCAGGGCGAATTCGAAATGGCCGCGAACGGTCATTGTCGGAAAGAGCCCCAGGTCCTGTGGGACGTAGCCGACGCTTCGGTCGGCCGGGCGGCGGCGGGTGACATCATCGCCGTTCAACACGACCCGGCCCGACGTCACAGCCCGCAGCCCGCAGATCGCTTCGAGAATCGTCGTCTTCCCCTGGCCCGTCCCTCCCATCAGCACCGCATACGCCCCTTCGGGAATGGCGAGGCTAATCCCCGACATTTCGAAATCGCCCGAACGGACGGCGAGTTGGTCGAGTTCGATCATCGCGCGACCCTCGCACCGGCCAGCCGCACCACGCCCAGCACCCCCATCGCCGCCAGCACCATCATCAGCGACACGGCCACCGCCGCTTCCAGCTGCCCGACGCTCAGCTCGAGGAACACCGTCGTCGAGAGGACTTCGGTCCGCATGCGTGTCGCGCCCGCGAAGACCAGGATCGGGCCGAACTCCCCCAGCGATCGCGCCCACGCGATGGTCGTCGCCGCAACGATTCCCCGCCAGGCCTGCGGCAGCGCCACATGCAGAAACGCCTGACTGCGGCGGCAGCCGAGAGTCAGCGCGACCTGCTCGGGCCGCGCGTCGATCTGATCGAACGTGACGCGCATCGTCTGCACGGCGAAGGCGCACGCCACCGCGAACTGCGCCAGCACCACCGCCGGTTCGGCATAGGTGACCCGGAATCCCAACCGCCGCTGAATCAGTTCTTCGAGGTTCGTTCCCCCGAGCGGCAGATGGAACAGGATCAGAAGACTCAGCCCGATCACCAGCGGCGGCAGCACGACCGGGATATCGATGATCGTGTCAACCAGCCACCGGCCGCGGAACGCGAACCGCGATAAGAGGTAACCCAGCGGAGTCGCCACCCACACCGAGAGAAGGGCCGAGACGGTGCATGAAACCAGCGTCAGTTCGATCGCCGCCTGGATCTCCGGCTTGCGGAGCGCTTCCGCGAAATGCCCCGGCGACGTGAACGCCAGGTCGGCGGCCAGCAGGGCGACGATCAGCACGACATAGCTGCCCCCCAACCCGCCCATCACGACGAGAAACGGAACATCCGACCCAGCCCGATGCGGCGGTGGAACGGCACGCGGCGGGGTCATTTCTCACCCACCCAATGAAACCCCTCGACGGCGAATCGTTCCTTCGATGCCTCGCTGCGGATGGACCGCATCAGCCGCTCGACGAGTTGCGGGTTCGCGGAATCCTTCGATACGGCGAACGGCTGGGTCGCCACCGAGCACTTCAGGTCGCGGATGCGGACCGCATCGAGGGCCTCGGCAGCGCCGGCGGCGTTGCTGAGGTAGGCGACCGCCGCGTCGAGCGAGCCGGACCGCATCTGGTTGACCAACATGTCGCCGGTTGGCGTCTGCACGACCACGTTCTTCATGATCTGCGTCTTGAAGCCCCCTTCGTCGAACGTCCGCTGGGTGAGCCAACCCATTGCGCACTGCTTCTCGTGGCCGATGCCGACCCGCAGGTCGGGCTTCGTCAGGTCCTTCAGCGAGCCGATGCCGCGCGGGTTGCCCTTCGGCACCAGGATCACCAACTCGTTCTGCGAGACGTCATGCGGCTGAGGAAAGAGGTCGCGGACCTGGTTCATGAACTCGGAATCGCAGGCGAAGTAGCCGTCGGGCACCTGCCCCGCCTTCATCTGGGCGACGAGGATCCCGCAGCCGTTGTAGACCCGTGTCACGCGGACCCCCTCCCGCTGCTCAAAGGCGGTGATTGTCGCTTCGATCGCCGGCCGCAGCATCGATCCCGCGTAGAGCGTCACCTCGGGGCGCTCGCTCCACAGGTCTCCCTCGGCGGGCTCGAAGCCGTGCTCGCGATACCGCGCCAGCCCCTTGTCGCGGGCCGCCAGGTAGCGGACGAAGTGGAGCGCCCGCTGCGGACGCTCGGTCGAATTCAACACCGCGACGGCGATGTGAGCCTGCACCGACGCCAGCTCGGGAATCACCACCGCGTCGAGGGTTGGATAGTCGTGCAGCACGGCATCGTAGAGAATCCCGGCGTCCACCGAGCCCACCTTCACGTCGTTGGCGACCTCCGCAATGGTCGTCTTGAGGACGGTGGTGTGAGCGTGAAGAGCCTCCCATCTGCCGCTGGCGGTCAGCGCGTCGCGCGTCTGCTTGCCGATGGCGGCGCCCTCGGGATTGGCCTGCGCCACCCGCACGTCGTCACGCAGCAAATCATCCAGCGTCGTGATCCGCTTCGGGTTCCCCTTCGCCACTGCAACGACAGCCTGCATCCCCGCCAGCGGCAACTGCTCGGCGACGAGTTTCCGATCGCGAGCCATGACGAGATAACTGTCATCGGCCGGAAGATAAAGGTCCCCCGTGTGCGAGACCTCGGCCGCCGCGAGCAGCGTCTGCGACGGGCCATACTGAATCTGCAGCGGCGTGCCGTAGGCCTGCTCGTAATCGCGCCGGACGGCTTCGACAACGCTCTTATTGCTCACCGCACAATAGAGCACGAGGGGCAACCGGTCGTCGGCGGCTGTCGGCGTCTTGCCGGCCGAAGCGCTCGTCGTCGATTCGCCACCCTGCTTTGGCGCGGCCGAACGTCCGGCCATCCGCGCGACGAGGATGCCCAGCACCAGGAGCGACGCCAGCATGACGGCGACCGGCCGGGCGATCGACCCGCGGCGGTTCCGTCGGTCGGAAAGGCGGCGCAGCGACATGAGCAGGGAACCCGGAACGCGTGAGAAACGAAGTCCGCACGGACGATTTTCGATCGTAGGAGGACGCCGGGGACCGTGCAAGCGGAGGGAGTCATTCGCGTAGGACAGCGGCGTGAGGGGCGGTTCAGCCTGCCGATTGCCGGGCGTCACCTTGTGATTGCATCGCGCGGCCGGGATACTCTCACGGGACGCGCCGGTTGAAACTTGATCGGCCGATCAAGGACTTCAGAGGTCAGGAGTTCCCATGAGATCGTGCTGCCTTTCGGTCGCGCTCCTCTTACACGCGATTCCCGCAGCGGCCGGCGGGAGCTGGCCACAGTCGCTGGGGGACGCGCTGCGTTCCGGAAACGCACCGCACGCGGAGATCGCCCCACGCCTGGGTCTCGTCGGGACGGTCCCCCTGACCGACGGAATCTATGCCTCTCCGGTCGTTGCGGACGGCACGGTCTACGTCGTGGACGGCTCGGGGGTCGTCTTCGCCATCGACGCCGCTACGCTGGACGTGCGGTGGAAGTTCGCGACGCGCGGCGGTCCGGGGAACTGCAACAACGTCTCGGCGCCCGCCGTGGCCGGGAAGTACCTGCACCTCGGGACCATGGCGGGATACTACTACGTTCTCGACCGCGCGAACGGCGAACTCGTGCGCGAGATCGATTGCCGGGAGCCGATTTTCAGCAGCCCGGTCGTCGGAGAGAAGCGGGTCTACTTCGCAACGCTCGGGGCGCAGGTATACGCCGTCGAGCCCGACGGGACTGTGGCATGGACTTGGGATTTCGTGAACAAAGTGGTCGGCTTCGACGGTGACCGCTGGAGCGGCGAGGACTGGCTCCGCGTCCGCAAGGACCGCGTGACGTGGCGCGACCATTTCGTCTGCTCGCGCGACATCTGCCTTATCGGCAACACGGTCGTCGTTCCCGCCGGCGGGCGCACCGTTTTTCTCGAGGATGCCGGGGCCGCCCCGAAGCTCCGCGTCGCCGGGGAGATTCCGGCCTATGACGGCAACGAGTTCCCCGCCACGTTCGGCCAGAGCGCCGACGCCGCCGGAAACGTCTACGTTCAGTGGCATCGCCGCGACAACGCCGGCCGCGTGGAGAAGCTGCGGCTGGATGGCGACAAGGTGCAGGCCGAATTCGTGCCGGGGACGCAGACCGCGATCCAGTTGCCGGGCCTTTTGAGCTTCGCGTCGGTCAGCGTCCGCGGCGACGACGTCTACCGCGTTCGCCCTGAGCAGGGGTTGGGCTTGTGCCGTCACACCGCGGGAAAGGACAAGCCGGAAGTTCTTTGCCCGGCCCCGTCGATCTGCCCGCCGGTCCTGACGCGCTCACACGCGGTCTACGGCGGTCTCGACGGACGACTGTATGTCGTTCCTTTGTCGGGGGGCGAGGCGGCCTCGTTCGCCACGGGCTTCGACGCGCCGCTCACCGCGCCGCCGGCGATTGTTGACGGGCGGATCTACGTCGGTGGCGAGGACGGGTATCTCTATGTCTACGGCAGCGATGGCAAGGCAGCCCTGCCGACAGCCGACCTCAAGGTGACGAGCGTTCGCAGTCCGCTGATAGGGCGGTTCGCCGATCCGAAATTCGACTGGTACACCAACTACGGCGACTTCGGCAGCACCAACGCCAACGTCCAGGGACTGAAGCCGCCGCTGCGGATGCGGTGGGCGCGGCGGCTGGAAGGGACCGTCAAGCATCTGCCCGTGTGCGGCGGCGGACGGCTCTACACGCATACCGCCGAAGGGCAGATCATTGCAGTCGAGCAGGACACGGGACGCTTGCTGTGGCGGCGGCATTGGCCCGACGTCTACCTCTCGTTCACGTCGCCTCTGTATGTGGACGGGAAGCTGCTGATTCCGCAGGCCGGAATCAAGCAGTCGAAGATGCGGTGCCTGGACGCGGCGACGGGCCGGCTGCTGTGGGAGGCCCCCTTCAGCGGGTCGCCCAGCTGGAGCCGGCAGTTTCCGCCGGTGGTGCATGGGAACGTCGCGATCTACGCCTCGGGCTCGGGGCAGTACGCCGCTCAGGGAACCGAGAAGCCGTTCACGTTCAAGGGGAAGCCGGAGGCCGCGGCCGACGGCAAGGAAGTGATGAGCTGGATCTACTCCAACGACAACCCCTATTACCCGCGTGACAACCGCCCGCTTCTCTGGGCGTGGGACCTGAAAACCGGCAAGGTCGTCTGGCAGAAGGATTTCTCCGAGTATGGCCGCGGCGGCAACGACTGCGGGATCTGTCTGCTCGACGGGAAGCTGTTCTACTCGACGTTCTTTGGCTACTCGGCCAGTCAGCGGGCGCGGCGCGGGCTGCCGGCCGAGAACAACGGACTGACCGCCTGCCTTGAACCTGCGACGGGCGAAGTCGTCTGGAAGACCACGAAGCACTACGTGACGGCCAAGTGCACGCTGACCGGGCGCGACGGCCGGATCTACATCGGCGGCTACAACCCGGCCGATGAATCGACCAAAGACCGCTTCGTGTGGTGCCTCGACGCGAAGGACGGCTCGCTGATCTGGCAGTCCGACCCGATCACGTCGGCGCTGAACGTCGTCAGCGTCGGAGAGCGGTTCATCTTCTCGAACGCGCTCCGCGGGCGCGGCAACGTGTTCGACCGCGAGTCCGGCAAGGTGGTGGGGGGCGTGGCCCACAATTACGCCTGCTGCCGGTTCACGCTGTCCGAGCCGTACATCCTCGGCGCGAACATGGACATGCTCGACCTCTCGGAAGAGAGCAAGCTGGTCTCGACAGGGCCGGCCATCGATTCCCGCGAGTGCCTGGGAGCCGTCGTCTCCAACGGCCGCATCTTCTACAACTCTCAGGCCAGCGGGTTCATGGTCTCGCAAACCTACGGCGAGAGTTCCCGCGTTCTTCCCGCGGTATGGGAGCGGCCTCCCCGGCCATCGCCGTGACGTAGCCGCGCGGGGCAATCGGCGGCTCTGATTTCGGACGCTGGAACGACGCGATTTCTCGATCGCACAACGAGTCTCCTTCACAGCCTTGCAGGAGCAGAGCGATGACGCGGATTCGGGCCGTCGCGAACGTCTTGCTGGTGGCAGGCGCCCTGCTGTCGCAGCCCGAGCTGCGGCCTGCGGCGTGGTCCGTTGTTGCGGACGACGCGCCGGCGCCGCCGACGATCGGGGCGCTGCGCGTCGAGAAGGCGGGCGAAGCGAGCCGCATTTCTTTCACGCTTTCGAAGCCAACGGACGTCGAGATCGCTGTGCTGGATGGGCAGGGGAAGGTCGTGCGGCACCTGGCCGCGGGGGTGCTGGGCGAGGGAGTCGCGGCTCCGCCACCGTTGCGTGCGGGGCTCGCACAACAGCTCGAATGGAACGGCCGCAATGACGCGGGACAGCCGGCCCACGGGGGACCGTTCCAGGTCCGCGTGCGGACCGGCATGCAGTGCCGGTTCGGGCGGATCATCGGAGGACGGCCGGAGACGGGGAGCGTGGTGCAGATGCCTTATCGAGCGCCGGTCAACGGGCTCGTGACCGACGCGGACGGCAACCTCTACGTCAAACTGATGTCGTCGGTCGGCAGCCACGGGAACTCCGGGCGGTGGCCGTGGCACGTCCGCAAGTTCGATCGGAACGGCAAGTACCTGGAGACTGTGCTTCCCTATCCCGCATCGACCCCGGCCGACAAGGCTACGGGAATGACGTTGCTCGAGACGGGAGACGGTCGGTTCACGCCGGCGAACCAGAACAGCCTGTACCCCGTTTTCTACCAGTTCGGCAACGAGATCCTGCCGAGGCTGAGCAACGAGCGGATCGTCTTCGTGTCGAGCGAGGAGTTCCGCCTGAACTTCTTCTCCGTCGACGGATCAAACCGTCTCTCGACGACCGCGATGTGGCCCGAGTCGAACCGGCCGAAGATGCCGCGCTGGCTCGACATCCAGGTCGCCCTCTCGCCCGATGGGCACACCGCGTATTACTCGAACATGGCCGCCATCGCGTACGACGGCCGCAAGCCCGACGACATCCACTCCGACTGGCCGCAGGGGCGGATCTACCGGCACGATCTGTCCCGGACCGATGCGGTCCCGACGCCGTTCTTCGACCTGACGCTCCCCGATTTCGACAAGACTCCCTACTGGATGCCGAGCGCCTGGGACAAGAAATCGGCGGCGGCCGGCATCGACGTCGATTCCGCAGGACACGTCCTCGCAGGGGATCTCGTCAACCAGCAGGTGATTGAAATCGACCCGAAGGGTCGCCAGGTCAGTGCGACGCCGGTCGCGTGGCCGGACAAGGTTCTCGTCTCGCGCCGCACCGGAACGATGTATGTGATCTCGCGGAAGATCTCGCGGGGCTACCTGCCCGCGGCAGTCCTTTCGAAGATTGCGGGCCGCGGCGAGAAGGCGAAGGTCGTCGCCGAGCTGAAGCTCGAAGGGACGGTCGGCGGGGCCGCCACGCTGGATGAATCCGGCGCCACGCCGGTCCTGTGGCTCGCGGGCGAAATGCAGCAGGTGCAGGAAAGCCTCACACGGCTGATCCGCGTCGAGGACCGCGGGGAAGAACTGGCTGTCACCGGCTCCGACTTCCTGAATGCCGATCCCGACGCGATCGCGTTCGTCGGTTACATGGATGTCGACCGGGAGCGCGAGTTGGTTTATGTCACCGGCAGCGGCCGGTCCATCTGGCGATTCGACGGCCGCACCGGCCAGGGGGGGCTGCTGCCGATCAAGGCCGTCGACGTGGCGATCGGCCCGGCCGGCATGATCTACGCCTGGGGGACCGGCAGCTATGCGGGTCCCATCGCCCGCTACACGCGCGATCTCGAGCCCGCCCTTCTTTCTCCGCAAGGGAAGAATACGTACGGTTCGCTTTACGGACGGGCGGGGCGCGGATCGAGCGTGTGCGGGTTTGACGTCGATTCCGCGGGCCGCGTGTTCGCGACGTGGGGAAGCAATGATTGCCACATCCGCGCCTACGACGCGGAGGGCCTCCTCATCGATTCGCCGCGCAAGGTTCGCCCTCCCGACGATCCGAAATCCGGAGACATCCCGGCGATCGTCTCGGGCGTCGTCGGCTACGGAGGCAGCCTGCGTCTCGATCCGGCCGGCAACATCTACGTCCTGCAGCACGGACTTCCCGCCGACTTCGTCCCCCGCAAAGGCTGGGAGCAGGATGAGGCGTTCCGCGTGGCGGTCGGCACGGTCTACAAGTTCGGCCCGGAAGGGGGCTCGTTCGTGCAGGGACCGGCGAGCGTCAAGGAAGCTCGGGGCGTGCTGGCGACGTATCCCGAGTGCGGCCCCGTCAGCCGCTGGCGGTCGGACGGGTCGTGCGCCTGTACGAAGCCCCGGTTCGACGTCGATGAGTACGGCCGGCTGTATCTGCCAAACGGCATCACGTTCAGCGTCTCGGTGCGGGACAACGCGAACCGCGAGATCGTCCGGTTCGGGGCCTACGGCAATTTCGACGACCAAGGACCCGGCAGCCGCAGCGCATCGCCGGAAATCCCGCTCGGCTGGCCGGTCGGGGTGGCAGCGACCGACGAGCATCTCTACGTCGGCGACTGTCTCAATCACCGGATTGTGCGGGTCGACAAGAAGTTCGCGGCGACGGTCACGACAGCGATCCCGTGACGAATGCAACCTGGACCGCTACGGAATCAGTGGGTGCATAACCCGGATGGTGGCGGTCTGCGTGTCCGGTTGATTGGATGCCGCCCTTCCGCGTTGAAAGAGAGAATGGAGTCGCTTCACAAATACGGGTTCGGTGGAATGTCACGAATTGACCAGATTCTTGCGAAAATCGAACGGGCCAATAAGCACATCCTCGAATTTGAGGAGTGCTTGAACGCCTTCCGGAACTCGAAGCCATACCGCCTCGTCATCGAGGACAACCCCGACAGCAGAGAACGAGTCTACAAGGTCAAGGTTCTCAAGCCGCCTCCGCTGGAATTATCTCTGATTGCCGGAGACGCGATCCATAACCTGCGATCCGCCCTCGATCATTTGGTTTGGAGGCTGATCGAAGCGAACGGGAACGTTCCGAGTAGGCAGACCGCATTTCCTGTCTCTGAGACTCGTGCCAAATACGAAGCCGGAAGCCCAGCCAAAGTCCAGGGAATGAACCCGTCTGCCGTGGACCTCATCAACGCTATCAAGCCGTATAAAGGCGGTAGCGATGAGATCTGGGCGCTTCACGAACTCAACAACTTCGACAAGCATCGCCTGTTGCTCGTGGTTGGGTACTCCAACTCCGCTGCGGCCCTCACGCTCAGCACTGGTTCTCCGACATCCGGGATGATCATCTTCGGAATGCCGATCCAACCTGATGGGATTATTCTGGAAGACGGCGCAGTAATCGGGGGATTTCGTGGTGGCACGCCCAACCCGGAACTGCAGCACAATCTCGACTTCTCATTTGAGATAGCGTTCCGTGAGCCGCAGATTGTCCAGGGCAAGCCGGTTCTTCCATTCGTCAATCAGACTTCGCATTTGGTGGACAAGATCATTCGACAATTCGCCAGCCATTTGTGACTAGGTCATTTCGGTCGTCACTGTTCATCCCGTTCAAACTGTGACCTTGGGTGACGCGGCTTCACTCTAGGGTTGGAAACATCGGTGTTCGTGGATGCCTTCGGGAAGACACGCGCTGTGCTTGCCTTCCCGCCCCGCCGCCCCCCGGTTGAGATCAAAGTCCTGTGCGACATGCCACGCTGATACTCGCGGCGCTTTTGTTCCCGCTGGAGACCCGCGGCGGCGACTGGCCCCTCTGGCGTCATGACGCGCGCCGCACCGCGGCATCGCCGGACGGGCTGCCCGAACGGCTCAACCGGCATTGGGTGCGGGAACTCCCACGGCTTGAGCCGGCGTGGCCCGACCAGCCGACGCTGCAGTTTGATGCGGCGTACGAACCCATCGTGGCGGGACGGCGGTTGTTCGTGGGCTCGTCGCACGATGGCAGCGTCACCGCTTACGACACGCGCACCGGCGATGAAGTGTGGCGGTTCTTCACTGATGGGCCCGTCCGCTTTTCGCCGCTGGCTTGGAACGACAGGCTGTATTTCGTCTCGGACGATGGCTGCCTCTACTGCCTGCGGGCCGAGGATGGGTCGCTCCTCTGGAAGTTTCGAGGCGGGCCGTCCGACCGGAAGTTGCTTGGCAACGGGCGGCTTATCTCGGCCTGGCCGGCTCGCGGCGCGCCGGTCGTCGTGGAAGGAACGGTTTACTTCGCGGCCGGCATCTGGCCCTTCATGGGTATCTTTCTCCACGCGCTCGACGCCGACACCGGCGACGTCCGCTGGACCAGCGACGGCGACGGCTCGCTCTACATCAAGCAGCCCCACAACACCGATTCGTTCGCCGGCGTGGCCCCGCAAGGTCCGCTGGTCGCCATCGGCGAGAGGCTGCTCGTGCCCGGCGGCCGTTCGGTGCCGGCGTGCTACGACCGGGCCACAGGCAAGATGCTGTACTACCAGCTTGGCCAGAACGGCAAGAAAGGGGGCGGCGCGACGGTCGTGGCCGGGGGAGACCTGTTCTTCAATGGCGGCGGGGCGTTCGAACTCAAGACCGAGAAGCACCTGGGTGCGGTGGGTGAGATGGTCGTCGTCTCGGACGACATTCTGTACGACGCCCGGAAGCTCGAATTGCGTGCGCTCGACCTGACGTCTGTGCCGGCTGACGACGTCGCGATCGCCGAGATCGGCGAACCGGCGGTGGCGGCCGCGTCCTCGAATACGGCGGCGAATGCATCCTCGAAGTCAACAAAAGCTGACCCCGCTCCGTGGATCCGCGAACTGGGCAAGGCGGAAACTCCGAAGCTCACGGCACTCATCAAGGCGGGTGATCGTCTTTATGCGGGGTGCGAAGGCCGCATCCTGTCGATCGCCCTTCCGCTCCCCCGCAAGGGTCTGCCGAACGTCGTGTGGCAGGCCGAAATCGAGGGGACGCCCGCCAGCCTCATTGCCGCTGACAACCGGCTGTTCGCCGTCACCACCGAGGGGAGCCTGCAATGCTTCGGCCCCGCCGAGTTGGCCACCCCGGCGCTCATCAAGGTGCGCCGGCATGAGGCTCCGAACAAACCTCTCGTCGTCGATGCGGCTTCGTCGGCCAAGGCCGACGAGATCCTCAAGGCGACCGGGGTGCGTGACGGGTACTGCCTCGTCACCGGTGCGGGCAAAGGGGACCTCGCCTGCGAACTGGTCCTCCGCACCGCGCTGCGCATCGCGGTCATCGAGCCCGATCCCGCGCTCGCGACGGCGCTCCGTGACCGTCTTCGTGCCTCGGACCTGGGGGGCGACCGCATTGCGGTCATTGTCGACGATCCGCTGCAGATCCCGCTGCCTCCGTATATGGCCAGCCTCCTCATCGCCGAGTCGCTGCCGCCCGAGCCCGCAGCGCGGGGTGCGGCCGTCGCGCGACTTTTCGCCTCCCTGCGTCCCTTCGGCGGAGTCGCCGTTCTTCCGTTTTCCTCCGAGCAAGCGGAAGCGATCACGGCTCACGTGAAGTCCGGTGCGCTCGCGGGCGGAGTCTGGAAGCCGGCCGGCGATTCGACTCTTCTCGTTCGCGAGGGGGCTCTTCCGGGGAGCGCGGACTGGTCCCACGAGCATGCCGACGCGGCGAATACGCGGGTCTCGAAAGATCGTCTGGTGAAGGCACCGCTCGGGCTGCTCTGGTTCGGCGGGTCGTCGAATGAGCCGATCCTGCCGCGGCACGGCCACGGCCCGCAGCCGCAGGTGGTGGACGGCCGCGCGATCGTCGAAGGGGTCGACATACTCCGCGCCATGGACATCTACACCGGACGCGTTCTGTGGGAAGCGAAGATCCCGGGCATCGGAGCGCTCTACGACAACACCGCTCATCAACCGGGGGCCAACGCCAGCGGAACGAACTACATCGCGACCCGCGAAGGCATCTACGTGGTGATCGGTGCGACGTGTCTCAAGCTGGATCCCGCCAGCGGCCAGCGGCTGACGGAGTTCCAGCTTCCGGAACGTTTCGGACAGAACGCCCCACCTCTCTGGGGCTACCTCAATGTGTCGGGTGAGTATCTCATCGGCGGGGCCGATCCGGTCTTCGACCCGTCGCTGATGAAGACCCTGAGGAGGTCGAACATGCCGGGAGGGAGCGACGAAGACGAGCCGAAGAAGAAGTCATCCAGCGCCTCGGGTGCGGGCAAGGCGATCGCGTCCGTCACCGACAAGGCGCTGAGGGGGGAGAACGACAACTACTCGTCGAGCGGCCGCCTCATCGTCATGGACCGACGCACCGGCAAGACGCTCTGGACGGCCACCGCACGCAGCGGCTTCCGTCACAACGCCATTTGCATCGGCGGCGGACGGATCTACTGCATCGATCGGGCGTCGGGGGCCGAGCTGTCTCGTCGGAAACGCCGTGGCGAAGAGCTGGCCATTCCGCCGCGTCTCGTCGCGTTCGACCTGAAAACCGGCAAGGAGGTCTGGAGCACCGAAGAGGACGTCTTCGGCACCTGGCTCAGTTATTCGGAAGAACATGGGACGCTGGTCGAAGCCGGCCGCAACGCCCGCGACACGCTGAACGACGAACCGAAGGGGATGCGGGGCTATCGCGGCGACGACGGAAGCGTCCTCTGGTCGAGCAAGACGCTCACCGGCCCCGCCATGATCCACCACGACACCATCCTGCTTCAGGGAAGCGCCTGCCATCTGCTTACCGGGAAGCCGCGGCTGCGCGAGCACCCCCTCAGCGGCGAGCTGGTCGAATGGACGTGGACCCGCAACTACGGCTGCAACACGCCGGCCGCCTCGGAGCATCTCCTCACCTTCCGCTCCGGGGCTGCGGGGTATTTCGATCTCTGCAGCGACGGCGGGACCGGCAACTTCGGCGGCTTCCGGTCGAGTTGCACGAACAACCTGGTGGTGGCCGGGGGCGTGCTGTGCGCCCCGGACTATACCCGCACCTGTGTCTGCACCTATCAGAACCAGACGTCGCTGGCGTTGATTCACATGCCCGAGGTCGAGACCTGGACGTCGTTCGGACCGCAGTCGCCGAAGCATGCGGTGCGACGGCTGGGGATCAACCTCGGCGCGCCCGGCGACCGCAAGGCCGACGATGGCACGTTGTGGCTCGAATACCCCAGCGTGGGGGGAGCGTCGCCGGCGGTTCCGATCAAGCTGGAACCCGAGAAGCCCGACTGGTTCCGCCGCCATAGCTCGCAGATCTCGGGAGATGGCCCGCCGTGGATCGCCGCCTCGGGGGCCCGCGGACTGCGCTCGTTGAAGGTCACCCTCTCCGACACGGACGACCTCACGCGGCGCTACACCGTGCGGCTGCACTTCTGCGAACCCGACGACGTGCAGCCCGGCGACCGACGGTTCGCGATCCGTCTGCAGGACAAGACGGTCGTTCCCGCTCTCGACATCGTGAAGGAAGCCGGGGGACGGCACCGCGGCCTGGTGAAAGAGTTCCGCGGCGTGCGGGTGGACGGCGACCTTGTAATCGAGCTTGTCCCCGACGCCGGGGCGAAGCTCCCGACCTCAGTCGTCAGCGGCGTCGAAATCCAGTCGGAAGGATGGTGACCGATGACATGCCGCGCCACGTCCTCGGCCCTCTGGCTCGCCGCATTGGCCGTACTCTTCTGCTGCCAGCCGGCAGACGCCTGCAACGTGCCGGTGTTCCGGTACGCGCTCGAACAGTGGCGGCCCGATACGTACCGCGCGGTCATCTTTCACCGCGGCCCGCTCAGCGAGTCCGAGAAGGAATGCCTCGATCCTCTGCAAGAACGCGATGGGAGCACAGCCGCCAACGTCGCCTTCCGGACCATCGATGTGGACAATCTCGAATCCGAGGCAGATCGTGCGATGTTCCATTCGCTCGACAACCCGCCGCTTCCGTTCCTGGTAGTGCAGTTTCCGGCGCCGCTGCAGATTGACTCGCCGATCTGGTCGGGCCCGCTGGACCGCGCTGCGGTCGAGCGGCTGACCGAATCGCCCGTTCGACGAGAGCTGGTACGCCGCCTGGTGGACGGGCAGACGGCAGTGTGGCTGCTGCTCGAAAGCGGCGACGCACAGAAGGACGATGCCGCAGCCGCCCTCCTGAAGAAGGAGATGGAGACGCAGCAGAAGACTCTCAAGCTCCCCGAGCTGACGGATTCGGTCGAAGACACGCTGCTGACGGCGACTCCGCTACGAGTCGAATTCTCGCTGCTCCGAGTCCCGCGCGACACGGCCGAGCAGGCGCTTGTCGGCATGCTGCTGCAAAGCGAGCCCGACCTGCCGGAGCGCACCGACCCGATGGCGTTCCCCGTGTTCGGCCGCGGCCGGGCGATGCTGGGGCTGGTGGGAAAAGGGATCACCGCCGCCAACATCCGCGACTCGGCCGCGTTCCTGGTTGGCGCCTGTTCCTGCCAGATCAAGGAGCAGAACCCCGGCTTTGACCTGCTTCTGGCGGCAAGGTGGGACAGCCTCATCTCCCACGAGGGGATTCCCCCCATCACGAGCCGCGTCGAATCCGTCAAGGAACCGGAGCTGGTGCCGATCCCACCCGGTTCGTCAGCCCCGCCCCTAACGGCGGTAGATTCAGTCCGCAACTCGGAACTCGGTCACTCCCCCGCTCTCAGCCAGCCAGTCGTGGCAGGTTGGCCTATTCGAGCCGAGTTGGCGATCGTTGGATTCATCATAGCTTCGGGGTTTATCGCGCTTCGACGGCTGAGGCGAAATCGCGGATGACGATGCTGACCAAGGGAACCCCGTGAGGTCAAAAAACTGTGCGCTCGTCCTGTACAAAAACCTGATTCACCCGAAATGCCGGGAATCGAGCCGTCGAACCGGTGTTCCGCCGCATCGCACTGATACCTCGTGGATGGCGTGCTCTCGACCGTCAAGCGTTCTGGTGACGGGCGACGACGCACCTTCTGAGTTGAGGAAGGCCCGTACTCTCATACGGCGCGCACCGCGACCGGCCTGGTTTCGCTCCGAACAGGGTCAGCCGATTGGGCGAGGTATCAGGCCGCGCGACGCCAATAGTGCTTCAGCAGGCCGCCCAGCCTCGTCTCACACGCGACATCGGCCAGCTTGATTGCCGTGACGGGTTCTGGCTCCTTCTCCAGCGCTGGCGGCAGGTACTCTCGGCTGCTGTGGCTGCGCTCGAAATTGTAATGCGTCTGCAGTTCACGCGCTAGATGGTTCAAGTGCTTCTCGCCGCAGATGACGAACCGCGAGAACACTTCCTGCTTGGCCGTCTGGATGAACCGCTCGATGAATGCATTCAGATTCGGTGAGTGCGGGACCGTCTTGTTGATCGTGACACCAGTTGCCTCG
This sequence comes from Planctomycetaceae bacterium, assembly GCA_020850695.1. GTDB lineage: Bacteria > Planctomycetota > Planctomycetia > Planctomycetales > Planctomycetaceae > JADZEF01. The sequence continues at coordinate 17,190 of JADZEF010000127.1, forward strand.
AACATCTCATCGAAGGCGGCTGTGAATTTCGTGTCCCGGTCATGCTGCACGTATTCCGGCTTCAGGTCGACATCGTCCGCGTGCATCAGAAAGTTCCGCCCCTGCTGCGTGACCCACGCCGAATCGGGGTGAGCAGTACAGAGCGAGATCCACGCCCGCCGCGTGCCGAGGTGGATGAACGCCAGCAGGTACAAGTCAACGAATCCCGCCTTGGTCAGCGACTTCACCGACAGGAAGTCGCACTGCCAGAGCGTGTCCATGTGACGCTTGAGGAAGTCGTCCCACGTCCCCTCTCCCCGTTCCGGGCCGGGGTTCAATCCCGCCTCTTTCATGATGTTCTTGACTGTCTGCCGCGTGATCCTCCGAATCCGTCCTGTCAACGTCAACGCACCCGACTCAAACGCATTTTTCAATCCGGCCAGGAACTTGCCTCGAAACAGCCGCGAGAGGACTTTGACTGGAAGGAAATAGTCCGGCCGGGCGGCGATCCATCGGGTGCCGTCGGGGGAGAGTGCTCCCCCCGTCACCACGCAGTGCAGATGCGGATGAAACAGGAGCT
>JADZEF010000128.1 GCA_020850695.1 Planctomycetaceae bacterium
AAATGGAACTGAGTCAGCTTTTGTAACAGAGGATGTGTCGCCCGTTGTGGCGGCTCATCACGAATCCTGTTGTCGGTCAGAGCCGAATCCCTTTACACGCCTTTGAAGTCACAGAATCCTATCGCGGGCGGGATCGCGTTCCTGCAACGAGTCGACGGAGAGACGTCATGATGCCATTCATTGAGCAGGCGACGCGGATGTTGTTCTTCACCGGCAAAGGGGGCGTCGGTAAGACCTCGCTGGCGTGCGCCTTTGCTGTGGGATTAGCAGACCGTGGCAAACGCGTCCTGCTCGTCAGTACCGATCCGGCCTCGAATCTGGGTCAGGTCTTCGGGATCGAAGTGGGCGATCATGCGCCGGCGGAGGTCAAAGACGTGCCGGGCCTGTTCGTGCTCAACATCAACCCCGAGGCGGCGGCGCAGGAGTATCGCGACCGCATCATCGGCCCGATGCGGGATGTCCTGCCGAGCGATGCCCTCAAGGGGATGGAAGAACAACTTTCGGGGGCATGCACCACGGAAATCGCCGCCTTCGACGAGTTCACCGAACTGCTGACCGGCGGCGAGGTGACGGCCGGTTTCGACCATGTGATTTTCGACACTGCTCCCACGGGACATACGTTGCGACTCTTGCAGCTCCCGTCGGCGTGGTCGAGTTTCCTGGAGAATAATGAAAGTGGTGCCTCCTGCCTGGGACCGCTGTCGGGCCTCGAGAAACAGCGTCAACGCTATGCCCAGGCTGTCGCTGAGTTGGCGAATGGCCAGCACACCGCGTTCGTCCTCGTCACCCGCCCTCAACGGGGCTCGTTGATCGAAGCCGCGCGGACCAGCGGCGAACTCGCGGCTCTGGGGATCTCCAATCAGCAATTGATCGTCAACGGCGTCTTGCCGGATACCGGTAGCCTCGATCCAATGGCCCAAGGGTGGCTGGCGCGTCAACGCGCGGCGCTGGCCCAGATCCCGGAGAGTGTGGCTCGTCTGCCCACGTCTGAAGTGCCGCTGCAACCCCGCAATCTGGTGGGGATCGCCGCCCTCCGCGGTCTGCTGGTTCCCGTGTCTGCGCAGGACGCCGCACCTTCACACGAATTGGCAGCGGCACGGGTCGGATTGCCGCCCTTGTCCCGGTTGATTGACGAGGTCGAAGCCGATGGCCACGGACTGGTGATGGTGCTCGGCAAGGGGGGCGTTGGCAAAACCACGATTGCGGCGGCTGTCGCAGTGGATCTCGCCACACGAGGTCATGCTGTGCATCTCACCACGACCGATCCGGCCGCGCACCTTTCGATGACCGTCGAGGCGAATGTGCCCGGACTCGAAGTCAGCCGGATTGATCCCCATGTCGAAAGCGAGCGCTATCGCCAGTACGTGCTCGAAACCAAAGGGAAGGACCTCGACGAGGCGGGCAAGGCCTTGCTGGCCGAAGATCTGCGTTCCCCCTGCACCGAGGAAATCGCGATATTTCAAGCGTTCTCACGTGTCATGCGGGAGTCGCGGGCCAAGTTCGTAGTCGTCGACACTGCGCCGACCGGCCATACTCTGCTCTTGCTGGATGCGACGGGAGCTTACCACCGCGACGTCGTGCGCAACCTGGCCCCGGGTGTCCACGTGCGAACTCCGATGATGCAACTGCAGGATCCGAAGCAGACGAAGATGCTCATCGTCACGCTGCCCGAAACGACGCCGGTTCTTGAAGCCGAGGGCTTGCAGACGGATCTTCGCCGTGCGGGAATCGAACCCTGGGCCTGGGTGATCAACTCGTCTTTGGCGGCTGCGGAACCGACCGATCCGCTTTTGGCCGCACGGGCCGACGCGGAACTGCCGCACATCGAACGTGTGCAGCGCGCGGTGACGCGTGTGGCCATCGTCCCCTGGCTGATCGAGGAACCGGTCGGCCGCGACCGCTTGTTGGCGATGACGCGAGCGTCAGAATAGTCCGCCGACAATGTTCAGCAAGAGGTTACACGACGGCTCCGAACAACGCACCGACCCCGGCCGTCAGTGCCATCGCCAGCGCTCCCCAGAAGGTGACGCGGAACGCAGCCTTCATCACGGGGGCACCGCCCGCATACGCTCCAAACCCTCCCAGCAACGCGAGAAACAGGATCGATGTGGCAATGACGACGGGGATCAATGCCGTGCGTGGCGTGACCAGCGCGACGACCAGCGGCATCGCGGCACCAATCGCGAAGGTTCCGGCTGAGGCGAATGCTGCCTGAACGGGTTTGGCGGTCGTCAGGTCCGAAATCCCAAGTTCGTCCCGAGCATGGGCTGCCAGCGCATCGTGGGCCATCAGTTGATCGGCTACTTGCCTGGCCAGTGACGGTTCAACGCCACGGCTCGCATAGATCGCAGCCAGTTCGTTCCGTTCCGATTCATCCTCAGTCGCCAGTTCCTTTCGCTCGCGATCCAGGTCGGCCTTTTCCGTATCGGACTGGGAACTCACCGAGACGTACTCCCCGGCCGCCATCGACATCGCGCCAGCAACCAGCCCGGCCACTCCCGCGACCAGTAAGTCGCTTGACGTGGAATGTGCGGCCGCAACTCCGACGACAAGACTCGCCGTGGATACAATCCCGTCGTTCGCGCCGAGGACGGCAGCACGCAGCCAACCGATGCGATCCGTCCGGTGCCCTTCACGGTGCTGCACGTACATTGTGTTGTCCTTCTCTGGAGGTGCGGAAGGCGGCGTCGCTCGAGGCATTGCCCGTCGCGAGATCCGGCTGCGAAGACCGGGGCGGGGACGCGTCTTCCTATTCCTCTCGCAGGTAGGGAGCTCTGTTCCTCATCCGCCCGCTTCCGCGCATTCTACGAGACGACTTGCGATGGGCGGACGCCTTCGAGGTCGCAAGTTGGTGGATGGTTTCAATGATCTCACCGCTTGCAACCACGCCATTCTCAAACGGTCGAGCGCTCGCAACGGTCGTTAATCCAGACGCGGCGAGATGCAGAGACAACCGAGAGTTCCGGGTGAGATCGGTCCGTAAGGCTGACGCGGGCGTGGCGAACGTGAGTCGTGCGACGGCCCAAGACAGAGACTCCCAGACGGATGAGAGTGTTCGAAGCGGTTGCCAGAACTGATCATAGAACGCGAGTCATTGTGGGGCGAGGAGGATTCACAACAATCGTCTGTTCCGATGGGTCGGTCGCGCGCGTCGACAAAATCATCGATCTCCCGAGGGAGCCATTCGTTCTCCGCGACGTCTATCTCCACGGCCAATGGGGATTCTCCGATGCAGATGTCGGAGCGATCGGTGGATTGTTGTCAGTGGGCGCGTAAAACCAGCCAGTGATGGGCGCGTGAAAACCAGCCAAAAAGAGAGGGATTTGCCCGCCAGTGTTCAGCAGGTTTCCTGCTGGAGGAACACTGGCGATGGCGAATC
>JADZEF010000129.1 GCA_020850695.1 Planctomycetaceae bacterium
CTCCATGTGTGTCCGTCGGCGGGCCGACGAGATCTCCTGCGGAAGGCGATGCGAAGCCGCAGCTCTGCAGCACTTCACCGGTTCACGACCTGGGACGACTGGGTTCCGGCGACGCTTCTGCACAGCCCGGTTTTCTACGCGTGCGAGGGCGATGAGCCCCAGCCGTTGATTCGAAATCCAAGTTGATCGTCACGTCCCATGAACAGATCCATTGATCCGCTGCCCGGTCCGCCGCCATGTCCTCGGCGGACATCAGAGCCGGTGAGAGACGCGTCGCACTATCGCCTGTCACCGCCCCAGCTTCGGGGTGCCAGGGGCTCTCGCGGCGGGGCCGCTCGACCCCTGGCGATAGTTGTTCGCAGGGGCGGTCACTCGCTGCGCTCGTTTGGTCCGCCGATGGTCGGTCGTTCCACGCCGCGATCCACCAACTATCGCCAGGGCTACGCCCCGGCACCCCGCGGGCCGCGACGGCCCGCCTCCGCTGGCGCGGAGCGAAGCTGTCCACCTCGAATTCCCGCTGTCCGTTTCATCGCGTCTGCCGCTCAGGGCGGTGCGGGCGCGGTGTTGGGCGCGCTTCGGCGCCTTGTCCGTTTTCCCCAACTTTCATGGATTCGAAGAAAAGACCGCGCTGGCAGGAATTCCGCCGCGACTACTTTTCCACGCCGGCTGCGAAGCCGCGCTGGAAGCGCGAACCGTACTCCCTCGGGGCATGGTTCGACATCGCCGTCGCTGTGGCGCTCGCCATCGCCGTCATCGGCAACATCACCGGCTGACAAGGATGTTTCTGGGCCGCCGCCCTGACGGCGGCTCAGTCATCTCCTGCGATCGCAGGTTCTTCTTGCGAATGCCGCAGATTTACCGGCCATTCGCAAACCTTGAACTTCAATGGTTCTTCTTTCTGGGCAAGTGAAGGAGGCGTCCAACCATGACGGGCAACAAGCCGCTTCAAGTCTTTCGCCGGCGAGGCGTCAAGGTCAGCGTGTTCGAGAACATTGCGGGCGAAAGCGTGTATCACAAGCTGACCGTCCACAAGATCTACCGCGCGGAGGGCGGCGAGTGGAAAACGACCAACTCGCTTGGTCGTGACGACGTGCCCGTGGTCCGGATGCTGCTCGCCCGCGCATGGGAGTTCATTTTGGACCGCGAAGCGGGTGCACCGGAATCCGCCGTCCCCGCGGTGCCCCCACCGAATTGCAACGATGAGATCTGAGGGCCGAACCGCATAGCTGGACCGGCGCGACACCGTGTGAGCAGCGCAATCGACTGAAAGCGCGTCCCGACAACCCACTTCATACAGCGGAGGTTCCGATGTCACGAGCACGACGACGACTCACTGCCGAAGGACAACGCAGGATGCACGTCCTGCTGAAGGCTCCTGAGAGCGCTGAAGCGGAGCGACTGATCGAAACGATGGTGGCCAACATGAACACGAATGCGATCGAGTTTGTGGCCGCGGCGGGTCTGATCATGCACCCGGCTTGGCCTCGTTGGCATCGGGCGTTGCAACTTCGCTTCCTCCAGGTCGGCGCTGCGGATCGCCCATCCCTGGAGCACGCGATCCGCCAAGAACTCCAGAACGGGCGGCGCCCTCACCCGGATCAGCTCATGAAAGTCGTGATCCGGATCTGCATTGTTGAAGCCAGCCGATGGCTGCAGGAACATCCCGGCAAGTCTGACATCCCTCTCGCAGGGCCGGACCGGTTCTGGAAGGACGCGCGAAACTCCCTCGACCGCGACTTGGAGGTCGAAGTCCGGGCCGGACGGAGTATGGAAAGCTCTCCCGCCTCGTGGTTCGAGCTGCTGGGAGTCGACTACACAATGGAAGAAGTTCGGAATTGACACAACGCGATTTCAGGCTTCCAGCCCGGCCGTCTACGCTGCCGTCACGGCGGCAGAATCCGGCGGCCGGCTGGGTTTTTACCCGTTCCCTTTTCAACTCTATGGAAAAAGTTGCCCGAAAGAACAAGGACGTTGCCGCGATGAAGGCGGCGGAACGAACACAGGCCGCTAAGGATGCGGCCGACGCTACGCAGGACGTGAAGCGGAAGCCCGTAACCACGATCAGGGTCGATGACTGTTCGGCAAGCGTCTGGACACGCGAGTACATCGTCCAGGGGCAGCCGAAGATCTTCTACTCAGTAACCCTGGAGCGGTCGTACAAAGATCGTGATGGCGCGTGGAGATACACGCGCTCCTTCGATGCCGAGTCGCTTGGAAAGGTAATGCACCTTTGCACACAAGCATCCGAGGCGATCGACGGCCTGAAACAGCAGGACGCTGCAAAGTAAAGCTGTCGGGAGACGCCGTGACGTCTCCCGAACCTTCATGAGTCGTCTGCACGGTGCGGCCATGCGCTGCCAGTGAGACTGACCTTGTCGCTCTTCCCACTTTGCGGAGGCACGCCGGCTTTACCGTGCTCTCCGCAACCTCTTTGGGATCCCCCGGTGCAGGCGGCCCGAACGTGGCACGCCGCGGCCCATCGGCCGTCAAGCCGGTCCTCCGCCTGCGGCATCGGCTGCGGCTTTTGACGGCCGGCCGGGCGTGCAGGGGGGCTCGCGCCTGCACCGCAGGCAACTTATTTCCTTCTCTCATTTTTATGGCAGATGCCACAACGAAAGACGGCCAGCGTCCGGCCGCGACCCAGGACGCGACAAATCCAGACAGCCGCCGCTGGCACTACTACTTCGAGAAGTACGAAGTTCGCGATGGAGACAGCGAGTACTGGTGCATGGCGGTCCACGCCTATCTCGATCCGTTCAGCGAGGAGCGGTGGCTCCGCGAGATGGCCGAGTTCTCGTGGTCAACCGGTAACGGGAAGCCTTGGAGCAAGTCGCGTCTCCGCGAGTTCCTCAAGGATCCCGACAACCTGGAGGTCTACGGCGGAATGCGGATCTACCACAACTTCGATTGGCGGGAGATCACGGAGTCCGAATACGAGGTGCTCCGCAGGTTTATCTGATTCCGTTCCGAACGGTCTCTATCGTCCCTTTTTCCTTCATTTCCATGACCAGATTGCGTTTCACATCACCGGCCCTCCCCCAGATCGCGGTGCTCCCATTAGCACCGCGAAATTCGAGCCCCAATCCGCGCCTCACCAGTCTGTTCCATTGGTCGGAGCGCGGTGCGTATGGCGATGCCAAGTATCCGGGCAACTGCAGCGGGCAGCTCATAAAAGATCTGCTGCTCTACTTTCGTCCGACTTCGGTGTTCGACCCGATGACGGGCTCCGGCACGTGCCGCGATGTGTGCGACGAACTCGACATTCCCTGCACGTCGAAAGACATCCGGTTCGGATTCGATGCCTGCGACGAGGCGAACGATGCCGGAATCGGCCCGTTCCATTTCGTCTGGCTCCATCCCCCGTACTGGCGGCAGAAGGTCTACAGCCGTGATGCTCGCGACCTGAGCACGGCGCCCACCTTCACGTACTTCCTCTACCGGTACGAAAAGCTGATCCGAAATTGCGTGGGCGTCCTCGCGCCGGGTGGAAAGCTCGCCATCCTCATGGGCGACTACAGCGACCGCGAGACGGGCTATCTCCCGCTCGTGTTCCACACGCAACGCCTCTGCTTCCAGGCCGGCTTGCGGCAGCGCTGTACGCAGATCATCCGCTTCCAGCATGGCAACAGTTCGTCCTGGAAGACCTACAAATCGAGCTTCATCCCCGGCCTCCACGACGTGGTGACGATCGTCGAGAGGCCGTGTTGAGGGTCCGCCGCGATTCGTGTTCCGGCGGATTCGTTCCGCTCTGTCCGAAAGGAGAAATCGATGCTCGTGACGATCCACAACCATGCGGCTGGCACCTGCGCGTGGTGCCGTTGCCGATCCGACGACGGCGTGCAGGCGCAGTTCAAGGATGGTCTCTCCGGGTTCTTCTGCAAGAAGGACTTCTGGGCGGCGCTCAAGGCCAGGGCGGATGAGCAGGCCAGCCCTGTAGAAGCGTCGCCGAAGGTCGCGAGGAGTTCCCAATCATGATGACCGTCCGCGAAGTGGCCGCACGGCTCCGCATCAGTCTGTCGTCGGTGTACCTGTTGGTCGACGGCGGCCGGCTTGCGCATCACCGGGTCGGCGCGCGACGCGGAGCGATCCGCATCGACGAGGCCGATCTGGCGGCCTACCTCGCCGACTGCCGAAAGGAGATGGCGGAAGAGCAACCGACTCCCCCGCCCGTGACACGCCCGAAGCTCAAGCACATCAAATTGTGATCGCCGCAATCCGACGGCCGCGCACGGCCGCCCGTCACCCGACCGCCTTCTCCAGCTGTGAACGCAGATGCTGAGGGTTGAGGGAAAGATGCTGGTACACCCGTGCCAGCATCGACGGGTCGCTGTGGCCCATGAGGATGGCGACGGTCAGCGGATCGACGCCCCTCTGGAGCGCATGCGTGGCCCACGAATGCCGCAAGGCATACAGCGAGTAGTTCGGCACGAGGCTGCACGCCTTCCGCTGGATCAGCTTGCGCCGAGCCTCGCCGCAGAGTTCGCCTTCGGTCTTCGGCCTCGTGATTCCATTCTCGGTCTTCTCGCGCTTGAGCGTCGCCTTGAACTCTCGGAGATCGTCGTCATGTATATCAAGGTTCTGATCCTTGATCCGCTTCTGGCCGAGTTTCGTCCGCACGCGGCGGAAGGCGCAGTTCACCGCCTCCGTCGTCCAAGGACTGCCGTTCGAGTTTCGGAACAGAGGACCAGCCGGAAAGGCGGCCGCGCGGCGTTCGACGATCTCGAATGCCGTGGGAGTCATGTAGACGACGCGGGAGAGCTTCTTGTTCTTGGACTCGGATTTCGGGAACACCCAGCGCCGGTTGAACGCATCGAGATGCCGCGCCTCCACGCGGAGCGATTCCTGCGGACGGCATCCTGTCTCCCAGGTGACGACGAGCAGATCGTAGAAGTCCCTGTCGGTCACGGCTTCCAGGATGGCGGCGTACTCATCGGCCGACACGACGATCTCGCGCCGTTCGGCCGTCGGCACCTCCAGCTCGGCGATCGGACTCTTGTCGAGGTATCCCTGCCGGACAGCCCACCGCAAGCACCTCTTGATCGACCGGAGATAATTCCGTCGGGACGTGACCGACAGCGTGTAGCCGTCGACCCACTGCTGGACGTGGAACGGCTTCAGTTCCGACGCCCGCATGTCCGGATACTTCCGGGCGAGCCGCTCCAGCCGATAGCGATACCACTCGAAAGTATCGAGAGTGCGGTGCTTCTGGAGCCAATCCAGGAAGACGTCGATCAGCGCGACGAGCAGGTCGGACGAGACCGTCCGCTTCGCCGGCTCGGCCATCATCTGATGGAAGCGGCGAAACGCCGCCTCGCGATCGGGGCCGAGGTTGTGACGCCTGCCGTCCAGGGTGACGAACCAGGCATCACGGTCCTTGCGGAACCACGGTTTGGGGGAACGCGCCATTGGCAAAACCTCCAGACTTGGGGTTGAGGAACCACCAAGGCAAGCCTGAAGGTTTGCCGAAACCCCTGAGCGGTAGCCGCCGCTCAGGGGTTTCATTCTGTACCGAATTGTGTACCGGCGACATTTCGCCGGGCAGAGGACTCGTCCTAAGTCCTTATCTGCCAAAGTACACCCCGCAGGGCTCGAACCTGCAACCTTCGGTTCCGTAGACCGATGCTCTATCCAATTGAGCTAGGGGTGCAAATGGGGGCTTTCCCCCACGTTTTTCTGCGTATAATCGAGTCTCAGGGGGTGTCTGGCACTTTCCAGTGGCACTTTCCGAGGCTCTCTCGCGGAGAACCGATCATGGCAAAAAAGGTGGGCAGACGCAAGGGAGCAAGAACCAAGGGGTATTTCTTCCGAGCGGGAAGAGGCTGGTTTACAAAGGAAAACGGTGATTTCGTACCGTTGACCGACGAAAATGGCGAGCGGTTTCGGGACAAAGAAACTGACGAACGGTTGCTCCGCGAGGCCCACGCCCGCCACCTACTCGATCGACAGCCCGAGCCCGAACCGGGTTCACTGAAAGTGCCGGAAAGTGCCGACGCTCAGGTCGGGGCGGTCTGTGCCGCGTACCTCGATCACATGAAGGCCCAGGCCGGGAAGATCACCACGCACCCGCGGGGAAAGGCGAAGACCTACGTCGACCGCGGGCAGACGCTGTTCGATTTCTGCTACGGGCTTCCGGGAGAATTCTTCTGCAACGGCGATCGGGAGAAGCGGGTGCTCAAAGGCGACCCTGAGCCCAAGCGCATTCATCCCGGTTTCGGCCACAAGTTCTCTTCTGAGGTTACCCCCGCAGACATCGACACATGGCTCAAGGCTCACACATGGAAACCGGGTGGTTGGCGGACCCGCGTGCAGGCGGTAAAGCGGGCGTTCAATTTCGGCGTCGAGCGGAAG
>JADZEF010000130.1 GCA_020850695.1 Planctomycetaceae bacterium
CGGATCGGCGATCGGGTTCGTCTGGCCATCGATCTGATACATGGCGCGGGAATCGATTCCCAGGGCCTTGAGGTAGGTGTGGAACAGGTCCCCGAGTTTGACCGTGTTCTCTTTGACCTCGGTCCCGGTGTCGTTGGTCGATCCATAGATCGTGCCCGGCTTCACGCCGCAGCCGGCCATCGCCATGCTCCAGGCGCGGCCCCAGTGGTCGCGCCCGCCGAGGTTGTTGATTTGCGGCGTGCGTCCCATTTCCCCGACGGCCACGACCAGCGTGTGCTCCAGCATCCCCCGCTCCGAGAGGTCATCCAGGAGCGTGATGAAGGTGCGGTCGAACTCGGCGCAGCGAATCTGGTGCCAGTAGAAGTTGTCCTGGTGGGCGTCCCAGTCGAAGTGAGTGACACGCACGCAGCTGACTCCCGCCTGAAGCAGTCGCCGGGCGAGCAGGCAGTGCTGACCGAATTCGTGCCGGCCGTAGCGCTCGTGGTCGGCGACCGATTCTTTCGAAAGATCGAAAATTTCGCGCCGTTGCATCAGGGCCCTGGCCTGATGGAACGTCGTGCCGTAACTGTGAACGGGCTTGGCGTCGCGCCCCTTGCGGAACCGCTCATCGGCCGCGGTGCGGATGCGGTCGATCGAGTCTGCCAACGCCGGGGTGACGGACGCAGGTGAAATGAGATTCGCCGGAGGCTGGTTATTGACGATCCGCACGGCTTCGTACTTCGCGCCGAGGAACCCCGCGTCGCCCACATCCGTATAAGCCTTCGGTCCATCGCGACGAATGCTGACGTAGCCCGGAAGCAGGTCGTCGGGCCGCTCCAGAAGCTTCGCCGCCGCCGAGCCCAGGACGGGATACCCCGTCGCGATGCGGCCCGACTGGAGGGCGTAATGCCCCTGAAAGTGATCTGCGATGCCGGAGTTGACGCTGCGGACCACCGTGAGGCGGTGCAGGTTTTTCGCCGAATGGGGCAGCAGTTCGCTGACGCTTACGCCGGGGATGGAGGTCGAGATCGCGCGGTAGGGGCCGCCGGTCCGCGTCCCGGGCTTCGGGTCCCACGTCTCGTACTGGCTGGCGCCTCCGGAGAGAAAGAGCAGGAGGAGCTTCTTACGCGGAGGTGCGGGCGATTCGGCTCGGAGGGGCGACGTCAGGCCGGCACATCCGATCCCGGCTGCGGCCGCTGAGGCGAGCCAGTCGCGGCGGGACATGCCGGGAAGCGAAGGCGTCATGCGCGGTTGGCTCATGCGAATTGAAATTCCGTGGCAGGTGCCCGTGGTGCAGCGATCAGGGATTCAGAGCGGTCAGTGATTCAATCGGAACTCGGCGGACAGCAGCAGCCCCCACACAAGCGGTTGGAGGGCATCACGACGTTCTTTCGCCGTCTTTGCCGCCTCGATGACTGACCGCACTGCGGCAACTTCTTCCGCGTCCGGACGACGGCTGAGGAGCGACAGATAAAGTTCTTCGGCGACCGGCTCCGGAGTGTCGATTTCCGAGAGCCGGGAAAGCAGCGGAGCGTCCTTCACAAGTGCCAGGATGGCGGGGCTGTTGAGCAGATGCAGCGCCTGGTCGACCACCGGCTGAAAGTCTCCGTCCGGCTGCCCCGGAAGCCCCGCAAAGACGGCGCTCAAAGTCCTGGCCTGACGGTCGAGCGCATCCAGCTGGACCAGTCGCGCCTTCCATACGGGAGTGGCTTCCATCGGCGTGTCAGCGGGCGGCGTCGGTGAATTGGTTGCAGGCTTCGATTTCGCCTTCTGTTGGGCTTCCCATCGGGCGACGTGTTCTTCGACCCGCCCCGTCGCCTGCAGCAGCGACCAGGCGAACTGCTCGGGTGATAGGCCGCGCAGCTTCGCGGCGGCGAACCCGTCGACTGGCGACTCCTGGACCCCTTCGGGAAGAATGCTGGACCGCTGATAGGCGCGGCTCTGCATGATCTCCCGCATCAAGGTTTTGATGTCGAACTTCTGCTCGACAAACCACGATTCCATCCGGGCGAGCAACTCCGGGTGGGAGGGAGGATTGTCGGGATGGTGCAGGTCAAGCGGATGGACGAGGCCACGCCCCATCAGCTGTGCCCAGACGCGATTGACGATGTTTCGCGAGAAGCCGTGCGTCTCGGCCCGCGGCAGCAGTTCCGCCAGTTTCTTTCGCCGGCTGTAGGCGGGGACTCCGCGGTCGTTCGGACCGGGCTTCGTCACGTACTCCTTGCCGGCTTCGATCATCGGGTCGGCGACCATCTCGCCGCCGGGAAGCCGCGGGTTGGTCTCACCGCTTTTGGCAGTGAAGACGGAGACGAACGTCGCCTTGCCGGCCGCCGTTTCGCCGAGCAGCGACACATTCTTCTTCGAATCGCGGAAGGACGTGACCCGCTGCAGGAAAGCGTAAATGCCGTAGTAGTCGGCCTGCTTGTACGTCTCGATCCGCGGGTCGTCATGGCACTGGGCGCATTGCAGATCGATGCCCAGGAAGAGCCTGCCGACGTCCCGCGTCAACAGGTGCGGCCCCGCGTCCCGCACCAGGGCGAACTTCACTCCGGCCGCGTTGACGTCGCCTGTTCCATCGCTTTCCAGGATCTCCCGCACGATCCGGTCCCAGGGACGGTTCTCCGCGAACGCCTGCGTGAGGTATCCGCGCCAAGTGGGTGACGGAACATCGTAGGAGCTGATCGTCGGAATGCGCCGTTCGATCAGCATCACATCGAAGACCCGCGCCATGTGGACCGCGTAATCGGGACGAGCCAGGAGTTGATCGACCAGACGCTGGCGCTTGTCGCTCGATGGATCGCCGAGGAATGCACGAACTTCCGAAGCCGTCGGCACCATCCCTGTCAGATCGAGATGAGCCCGCCGCACAAACTCCGCATCATCACAGACCGCTGCCGGAACGACGCCTTGTCCAGTCCATCGATGCTCGACGAGGCGGTCGATTTCTGCATGCAGCGAGGCCGCCGGCTGCGCGTGAACGACATCACCACCGGCGATCAGAGCCAGAAGGATCGCGACGACTCCCGCGCCACGGGAGATCGCCCGTGCCGGTCGTGGTGCAATTAAGATCGGAGGACTCTTCATCAGGTATTACCAACTGTCGATTTTGGCGACAAAGCATCGCCGCTCGTTGATGCATCCATCCTAAGAAGAGTGCACGCATTCCGGCAATCGAGGAGCATTTTTGAACGTTTATTCAGAACTGTCGCTAAGCATGGCTCGATCGACACGGCCCTGAGTTCGGCCACAGCGAACGGGTGGCCTCTGGGCGATTCCCTCATGACGTCGATCGTGGGAAGCGACTTCCTCATTGCGGAATGGGCCGCTCAAATGAGCCATTCCGGCTTGAACAGCATCACGATTCCCAGCATGAGGATGATGGCTCCGCTGACGAGTTTGAGCCATCGGCCCTCTCGTTCCTGAAGGCGACGGCGACTCAGCGTGATGACCACGACTCCCAGCATCAGCGCGTCATCGAGCATGTACGTGACTTCGTACAGCGCGAGGTAGGCATAACATTTCCAGCGCGGCAGCCCCTGCTGCGAAAGAATGCTGGTGTAGACCGCCGGCAGACCCGCCGTGCAAAGGAACTCCACCACGTTGACCATCACCGCCAACACCACCGCTCCGCAGACCGCGGCCGTGAGGTTGGGTGCCGCCACGATCCTCCGGACTCGTTCCGCAATGCCGGGTTTCGCGGATTCTGGAATCGAGAGCGTCAAGCCCTTCTTGAACGCAAAGAAGTCCTTGACGTTCACAATCCCGATGAAAACGGCCATCAAGCCGAGTGCGACCTGAATCCACCGAAGGTAACCGACCAGAAAGAAAACATTCATCCAGGCGGCCATGAACATGAAATAGGCAAGCCCGCTGACGACAACAAAAGTCCCCGCCACCGCCAGCATTTTCCAACGACTCTGGAGATTGACGAGGATGGACAGCAGGAAAATCAGAACCCACATCGCGCAGGGGTTGAACCCGTCGACCAGCCCCACGGCCAGCGTGAAAAGTGGAAGACCCAGATCCCGGACGTTGATCGTTCCAATGAGGGGGAGTGTGACCGAGCCGTTCTCGGTTCTCTCCGATGCCGCCCGAGGAGTCTCTGCGGCCGAGGGGCTCTCATCCACCGAGGGAAGCGGAGCATCGCCGGGCATTGGCGGCGGGGGCTCGTCGGCGGCGAGCGGCGCCGGGGGAGCATCGGCCGGAGCCGGTTCACCTGGCTTCGTGGTTCCGGACTCGGCACGCCGGTCTCCCGCCACGCGCGGCCGTTGACCGGCGTGGCGCACCGTCACCGCAACGATTCGTGATTGCCGCTGCGCTCGCGGAGTCCTCTTCGACGGTGCGTCGGCCGGTTGTGCAGGGACCGTCACCGAGCGCAGCAGCGTTTCGATCTTCGCGCCGGTCGTGTCGGGACCGTCGAAACCGACGAACAGCTTTCCGAACGCATGAACGGTCGGAATCCCCGGAACCTGGATGTCGTGCTGGCGGCAGAGTCGCTCCCAACGAGCCCGCGCTTCGGAGTTCTGTATGATGTCGCCATAGACAAACCGCAACCCGGGATACTGCGGCGCGATCGTTGCCAGATAGGCCTTGCTCCGGGCACATCGGGGGCAGCCTTCGCGGACGAACACTTCGACCGTCAGCAGCCCCTCGATTTCGCGCCCGGTCGTCTTCTCGTCATGAAATCCCGTGATCACCTGGCGTCCCAGGTAGAAGGTGGGCGTCGCCGGCTTATCGATTCGAAAGTATCGGGCGATCTCCTCGAGCCGTTTCGCTGCAAAGTCCGAGTGTCCGACGTCCCGACGAACCACGTGCAGTCCGGGCCGTTGTTTCACCAGTTCGTGAAGGTACTTCGTTGCGGCATCGGACGCTTCCGAACCCTCGCGGACAAACGCTTCGATGACGACGAGTCGCGGACCGTCTCGATCGGCGTCGGCCGCCATCGCCCAAGGCGCCGCGGCCGCCGCAAGGGCGACGGAAAGGATCAGGAAGCGGATTGGCCGGGGCATGGATCGTCTCGCGTTTGAGATCGAACTTCGGTCCACTCCACTCCGTCGGACGACTCCTGTTGCGGCGAATGGGCGCACTGCGACGTTCCCCACCGTCTCGCTGCGCTCCGATCCTCTTCGACCGGAGCGATCAGCGCGTTGCCAATGCCGTAGGCCAGAGGAAACTTGCGTTGCCGTCTCCCTCACCATCGATAGACGGCGACCATGGCCGAATGTCCTGGCACATCACTCTGCGGCACGACACACACGTGCCCGTCGTGTCGAAGCGTTTCGATGAGCGCCAGGTTGACCAGGTCAATCCGCGCCGGGTTTTCGGACGGGTCCGCTGCGATCTCGACACGAGTTGCCGCCTCGTCCCACGTCCCCCAGAGACGTTCGCCGAAGGCCGCGATGAGCGAGTCGATGCGACCGGCTGCCGCCGCCTCGACGATTGTCCCGGGGTCGCGTGCCCCGGCGGTCTCGGCGGCACGGTGGTACCGGTCGAGAGCAGACTTCACCGCTCCGGAATGCGTCGTCTCGAGGAGGTGGACCCCCCGCATGCGCACTTCCTCGGTTCCCATTTCATCGGGGCTTCCGTGGATGCCCTGCTCCACGAGGTTCTGACCCGCGTAGCCCTGCCGGAAGATCGCCTGGATCTCATGAACGGCGGCGAGCACGAGCGGAATCTCCTCCTTCTTCGTCAAAGCCTCCATGTCTTTCGCAACCTTCTGGATGTACTCGCGGAATTGCACATGAGCATCGTCCTTGGTGCTTGTTCCACCGTGCACGAGGCCAATCGCAGGACCGCCGGGACCGGTGCCGACACCCGTCTGGAAGCGAACCGCCCGACCGATCTCGGTTTCCTGCAAAAAATTCTCGAGCGATGTCGGGACCGAGGCCGGAAGGTCAACGGGCACCGCTTCCTTCCGGTTGCAGCGGAACAACCGGACGGCCTTTCCGCTGACCGTCAGAAGCAGGAAATCGACCGGCCACACGAGAAGCCGCATCAACGGCGCAAGGTGGAACCTCGCCCCCACATCAACTGTCGCAGGACAGGGGTAGGGAAGAGAGTACGAATGCAATGCCCCTTCCTCGACCAGGAGCGCCAGCCCGGCAGAATCGAGTTGGGGTTGGGTGTTGCTTGCGGCGTGGTTCCGTGCCGGTTCGAGGAACCGCTTCGCTTCGCGGGCTCCCATCCCACCGCTCTGGAGCTTCTGTTCCGCTTCGTCCAAGGCGTCCCGCAGGCGCGTCGGATCTTGTTGTGCCTCGGGGTATGTCCGACCGAGCGGAAGATAGATCGAGGCACGAGGTCCGGTTCCAGGTTCCGCCAGTCCGAGCAGTTCAGTCCGTGAAATGTGGTCCATGATCTTTCCTTCGCGTTGATTGTGGGAAGCGTCGCCGGACACATCGCACTTCCCGTTCCGTGACCGACGAACTTCGCTTCCGAAGAGAATCCTGAGGTCGGATTGCAGGGAAACGGTCTGAAAGGAGATTTCCGCCGACCGCGCCTTCTTTGACAACTGGCGCGCGGCTGGAGGAGCGGGGGCGTGGCATTTTGTCGCAGAGGCGAGCGGTGGGGCGCGCCTTCCGGGGCGCCAGCCAGAACAACCCGCGTTTTCACGCGGCAAAGCGTGGACGGACTCATCGGCATGAAACTCGCACCGCTTCTGTTCGCTGTCCTTGGAAAGTTGAAACGCTGCCGGGATCCGTTCGAGGTTTTTCGCGGGGGGAGGGCGATCGCCGCGGCGCTTGCGAAGACGTTCGGGATGGAACTGAAAGTCCCGACGGTTGCGACCCTCCGCGGCGTGCCAGCCAGCCTTGCCGACTCGCAGAGAGTGTCGGTGGCGTCCCTCGGAACCGGCCGTCGCCGCAGAAAGCTGATCCGAAATCGCTGGCCGGTGTGTCTGAAGAATAAAGTCTATTCCTCGAGTGTCCGGTCCCTGGGCCGGAAGGAGGCCGCCATGTCCGTCGGAAGGATTTGCATTCGAACCGTCGACACCGTCGATCCCGAGGAAACGGCGCTGACCGCCGCCCGCCGGATGGCCGACCGGAACGTCGGGACGCTCGTCGTTCTCGACGAGAGGCGTCAGCCGGTCGGCATCGTGACCGACCGGGACTTGACGATCCGGGTGTTGGCCCAGAGTCGTGATCCGGTCGAAACGCGGGTGCGGAGCATCATGACGACCGACATCGAGACAGTGTCGGAGGCCACGCCCATTGAAGATGCACTTCAGAGAATGCGACGCGGTCCCTGCCGCCGCATCCCGGTCGTCAAGGGGGACGGCACGCTGGCCGGTTTGCTGAGCCTGGATGACATCCTCGATCTCCTCGCCGAGGAGTTCGACAGCATCGGCCGCATTCTCCGCCAGGAATCCCCCGCGACCCTCGGCGTCATCGAATAGAACGACCACGGGCGGAGAGGTCGCCCGGCGACGCCCTCGCTTGAGAGGGCCGACCATCACACTTGCCGAAGGAGAACGAAGATGAGCGCGACCGGACTCGACGTGTTCGACAGCACGCTGCAAGCCACTCACATCTGGCTCGACGAAATACGGGACAATCTCGGCTGGAGCGATCGTCACAAGGCCTATCATGCGTTGCGCGCCGTCCTGCACGCGCTGCGCGACCGGCTCCCCGTCAACGAAGCGGTCGATCTGGCCGCCCAGCTGCCGCTGATGATTCGAGGCATCTACTACGAGGGCTGGCGGCCGGTCGGAAAGCCGGTGAAGGAACGTTCGCTCGACCAGTTTCTGGCCCACGTCACGGACCAGTTCCTGTTCGACATCGGGGCCGACTCGAAAGAGATCGCTCGAACGGTGATCCATACTCTGGCCCGGCACGTCTCGCGGGGCGAAATCGACGACGTGAAAGGCGCGCTCCCGCGGGAGTTCGCCGCGTTGTTCGAGTGAGGCGAAGCGGGACGCCACGCGCGTGGGGTCACGCTTCAGAATGCCAGAATGACTATTTGTCCGATCCTCCCGCCGGCGCAGGAGATTGCCCGTAGCGGGCGCAATCTTCGTTGCCTTTTCCAAGCTCCAGGTTTCTGAGAACTGCCATGAACCGGCCCCAGCGCCTCGCTCGACTTGAAAAGGAAGTGCTCGTCGGACCCAACGCCCTGGCCGGGGATCTGGTTGTTCCCGGAGGAGCGACCGGGCTCGTGCTGTTTGCTCACGGCAGCGGAAGCAGCCGCCGCAGCAGTCGCAACCGCTTCGTTGCCGAAGTTCTGCAGGAGGCGGGGCTCGCGACGCTGTTGTTTGATCTGTTGCACGAGGACGAAGAGAACGACCGTCGGAACGTATTCGACATTGGCCTCCTCGCCGAACGACTCGAGGAAGCGACCGATTGGGCCGCGTCGCAGTCGGAGACTCGCGATCTCCGAATCGGTTACTTCGGGGCCAGCACGGGAGCCGCGGCCGCCCTGGTCGCCGCATCGCGGCGGCCCGATGTCGTTCGTGCGGTTGTCTCGCGCGGCGGACGCCCCGATATGGCCGGCACCACCCTCGCGGACGTCAAGGCCCCAACTCTGCTGATCGTCGGGGGCGATGACGTCTCGGTCGTGCCCCTCAATCAACAGGCCTATGAATCTCTGTGGTGCGACAAAAAACTCGTCATCGTGCCGGGCGCCACACACCTCTTTCCGGAGCCGGGCACTTTGGAAGAAGTGGCCCGGCTGGCCCGCGACTGGTTCGTGTCCCACTTGTCAGCCTCTGCTCCGCGCGAGAGGGCCCGCGCGTCCCACCATCCCCGACCGGAAGCCGATCCTGCGGTGTTGTTCCGCGACCGGGAGGAGGCGGGCCGGCGACTGGCGGACGAACTCAGGACGCTGGAATTGCACGATCCCGTCGTGTTGGGCATCCCGCGAGGAGGCGTCGCGACCGCCGCCGCCCTGGCACGCGAACTGGGCGCCGAGCTGGACGTTGTCCTTTCCCGCAAGCTTCGAGCGCCGATGCAGCCGGAGTTTGCCGTCGGTGCCGTCGGCGAGGATGGCAAGATCTACGTGACCCCCGAGGCGAGGTTGGTTTCTGGAATCTCGAACGACTACATGGCTCGGGAACGCCAACATCAAATGCAGGAGATCGAGCGGCGCAAGCGGCTGTTCCGGGCGGTACGACCGGCCGCCGTCCTGAAGAATCGGACGGTGATCGTCACCGACGACGGTATTGCCACGGGATCGACGATGATCGCGGCCCTCGAAACGATTCGCCTTCATTCGCCGCGTGAGCTGATCGTCGCAGTCCCCGTGGCGCCGCCCGAGCGTCTCCCTTCCATTCAGCAGCGCTGTGATCGCTTGATCTGCCTCCACGCGCCCGACCCATTCTGGGCGGTGGGACAATTCTACCAGGACTTCCGACAGGTCGAAGACGACGAAGCCGTCGCGATGCTGCGAGAATCCACGCTCGGAGTTGCCCAGGGAGCGGACTGAAGTCGCCCGATCCAGCGACGGTCAGCCGTCAGGCCCGAATGGCGGAAGAGTCGATTTGCCGGCAGAATTGTGGCGAGATGGACCGTCTCACACGCATTCCCCCGAATCGGAGGTCGATCATGGCGAACGGGCATGAAATGGGCGGCGATCCGAACGAAACGATCGCCGTCTACACAACAAACGACCTGTTGGAGGCCGAAATTGTCAGGAACGCGCTGCGAACGGAAGGAATGCGGTGCGAACTCGACAGCCAATCGCAGGGGGGATTTGTGGAACTTGTAGAAAGCAAAGTTCTGGGGAGCGCCGCGGACGCCGACCGCGCCCGCCGCCTGATCGCGCACCACCGGTACATCCACGGAGGCGGTTCGGCTCGCCGGTAATGCGTTTCACCAGGTTTCCCGCAATTCACTGAGTGGATCGGCGGCGTTTCGGGATCACTCTTGCTTCGGGCTTCAGCCCGAAAGCCGGATTGGCGATAACGCCTTTCATGCACATCGTGCGGCAAGCCTTGATGTCCGGCGACACTTTGGTCAGACCCGGCCACTTGGAAAGCACGAATTCAGTCTCCCGCAGGGGGCGTTGCGATGAGGGGGCGCGATGTCGGGTCCGATTCGTCGTGCGGCCCCCTCGATCGGATGATGGCGGCCGTACGGCCCGCAGGGCGAGGTGATCGACAACCGCGGGCAGGTCAGTCGGCGGTGCCGGCGTCGCGTTCGAACGCGGACTGCACAATTTCGTTCTCGGCGTGCTCATGTTCACGCAGGCTGACAAGAAACGCCTCGAACTCGCGGCAGGCATCGCTCCAGGTGGGAAACTGTGCGGGGGAAGAGGTCAGGCGGACAATCAGTTCATCGAGCTGCTGCAGGAATTCCCGGTGCTGCAGCTGAAGCTCTTCGGCACGACGCGCGAATTGCGGTGCGACGCTCAGCGCCGACGCCAGATATCCTCCTTCCTCTTCGGTCGCAAAGTGGTCGGCGAGAAGCTGGCGAATTTGCTGCAGCCGCACGCCCATTTCACCGAATCGCGGCTGTCCGAGCTGACAGAGGTCGGCCCTCCAGCGGCTGAATTCGTCCAACTGGTGCTCGACCCGGGCATGTTCGTCAAGAAGAGCCGGATGCACGGCTTCCTGGGTGCTTGCGCTCATGGTCATCTCCTTTCGGAAGGCCGCAACGGACGAGCGGAAATGGCTCCACGGCCGCTGGCCTCCAACAGTCGGTCGCCTTCAGCAGACTTGCAGTGTGCTCTCCACGCGTTCGACGCCTCCCACCGACAGGGCGGCCGCCTGCGCGACTTGCCGCAGGTGCCAGGTCGGTACGCGGCCCGCGAGACAGACCCGGCCGGATTGGACAGTCACCATGACATTCCAATGCGTCGAGTAGCCGCTCCGATGGAGCGCTCGAATGACTTCGTCGCGAAGCCGGTCATCCGCTGAGTGCGACAGCGGAACAGGGAGAGACTTTCCCAGCATGAGCCCACCTTCTCGCCGAGGGTTGTTCGTCGTCTGGCGCGCAGAGTTGCGCCCGCACGCCAGAGAACGAGAGCATGTGCCGTGCCGGATGCTCTCAACCATTGGACTTGACGGATTTTGACGAGAAATCCGCGTTTTCTACGCAGCTCGGCATCGTCACGAATCCCGCGCTGTGCCGGGGGGCACAGTCAATGTGCTTGACCGCTCACGACGGGGACTCGATGGTCGAGCCACTGACTTCTCCGCAACTCGTGTCTCACGCCGGAAGTTCCTGGCTCGATGCGACACGCTGTTGACTGGAAGGAGAACACACGCCAAGTCTTATCTCTGCGTCCGCGGACGCCCGATCTATAGGAGTGTCAGCATGCGAGCATCCGGGAAAGCTCCCCGGCACAACGGAGCTCCGAATCCCGTAACGCAACTCCGCGCCGGCACGTCAACTGCACTGAACCGGTCAGAGACGGCTTGAAGCCCGGAGACATGACTCTCCCGCTTCCAGCCGAAATTTCCTCAAGGAATGAGAAGCACCGGGAGCATGAGGCTCATGGAAACTTCCATCGCACGCTGGGCTATTGGGATTCTGTCCGTCGTTCTTGCCTGGAACTCCGCGGTCGCGGAGGACTTGGGCTTCGTCCGCATCGAAGCACGGATCGAACAAGGCCGAGCCATCGTCGCCTTCAACGGCGCTCAAATTGGCCGAGGACTCATCTTGACCTGCGCCCACTGCTGCCAATCGGCGGGGGGTCGCGGCGCGGCGGTCTCTGTCCAGATTCTGGCCGCAGGCACCTGGAAGCCCTATCGGACGGTTCGCGGAGTCGTCCTCTGCTATGACCCGGCTTCGGATTGCGGCCTGATCCGCCTCGAAGATCCTGATGCCCTGGCCACTGCGTATGTTCTTGCCCCGCGGCGAACGGTGATGCAGCCGGGCGACGAAGTCCATGCCTTTCGTTGGCAGGCTTCTTCCGAATCCCTGAGTCCGGTCCGGGGCGAGATCACGCGCATGAACCCCTATGTGGGTTCGCCGGTCATCGAGACAAGCACCGCGCCGCGGCCGGGAGATTCCGGCGGTCCCCTGATTCTTGCCGAGCGACGACAGATCGTCGGTGTGACCAGCGCGCTTAACCTGGAATTGCAGCGCGGGATCTACTGCGGCCTCGATCCGATCTGGCAGTTGATCGATCGATGTGGACAGACGGCCCTCGTCGAACCGTAAGTCTCCCTGCGTGAGTTTCCACTCCGCTCTTGTCGCACTGCCGCCGGAGCGACGCCCGCTTTGGCGTCCTTGGGTCCGGAAGCCCCGGTGCGGAAACCCCTGGGGTGGCCATCCGTCGGTTCCAAATGACGGTGACAGGGCCGCATCAGACGACAGACAACCGAAGCATAATCACGGGATGAAGCCGACCTTATGTTCGGTTCACCGTGGCTTTAGCCGGCTTCCTGCAGAATCCGTGCGTTGCGTTCGCCTCATCGCACGAGATCGGCCGCCAATGCCGACGTGCCGACGCTCGACTCCTGCCGCGCCGTCCGCGGACCTGAACGGAAGACAACTCCATGCGATCATCCAAGAGAGCCGCACATTGACAGGGCGGTTTTTCATCACCTATCGTATAAGCACCGTTTGATTGTTCGGGACGACCGCCAATGAAGTCGCTCCGGCGTCAACACGCCTTCCAGTGACCGCCCCGCCATCCTTTTCCCCCTGTCGACTCCCCCTCCGTCCTGAATGCTTGTTCGA
The DNA here is from genome assembly GCA_020850695.1 of Planctomycetaceae bacterium. Classification (GTDB taxonomy): domain Bacteria; phylum Planctomycetota; class Planctomycetia; order Planctomycetales; family Planctomycetaceae; genus JADZEF01. The sequence goes on from JADZEF010000130.1 coordinate 12,594, forward strand.
CCTCCGGGTCGGTCCTCCCCCGCCATCGAACGAGATGACTGGCTTGCCCATGAGACGATGTATTCTCCCTTCGGGGTGTTTGTTCAAGGCTCTCACCTCTCTGGCGGTGGCCTTGGTCATCGGTTCGGCGAGTACCGCATGGGCTCAGAATGCGTCTCTACACGCGCGGATCGATGAACAGATCGCCCTTGGGCATATCGGACCCATGTCGCCGGTGGCGAGCGATGCCGATTTTGTGCGGCGGGTGCACCTCGACCTGATCGGCATGCTGCCGTCGGGCGCCGAGGCCCGTGCGTTCCTGGCGGAATCCGCGCCCGACAAGCGGGTTCGTCTCATCGATCGTCTGCTGGCCGACCCGCGGCATCCCCGGCACATGGCGAATGTCTTCGACGTCATGTGGATGGAACGGCGGGCCGACAAGCACGTTCCAGCGGCTGACTGGCAGAAGTATCTCTTCGATTCTTTCACGGCGAACAAGCCTTACGATCAACTCGTGCGCGAGGTGCTGGCGGCGGACGGAACTGATCCCGCCACGCGACCGGCCGCGAAGTTCCTGCTCGACCGCGATGCGGAGCCCTTTCGCGTTGCCCGCGACGTCGGCCGGATGTTCTTCGGCCACGACCTGCAATGTGCCCAGTGCCACGACCATCCGAACATCGATGATTACTATCAGGCCGACTACCACGGTCTCGTCGCGTTCTTCAGCCGCACTTCGGTCTTCATTCCCAAGGACAAGGACAAGAAAAACCTTCCTGCGGTGCTGATGGACGCGGCCACCGGGGAAGTGGGCTATCAGTCGGTCTTTGTTCCGACCGCCAAAGGGGTCACGCTTCCCAAGGTGCTCGGTGGCCGACAGGTCGAAGAGCCTCGATTCAAGGCGGGAGAGGAGTATGCGGTACCGCCGGCCCCCGAGGCTCGGCAGGTGCCGAAATACAGCCGCCGCGCCCAGCTTGCCGCACAGATTGGCCCGGCCAACCGCCCGTTCAACCGCAACATTGCCAATCGGCTGTGGGCGATGATGATGGGACGAGGCCTCGTCGAGCCGGTCGATCTGCATCACAACGCCAACCCGCCGACGCACCCCCAGCTCCTGGAATTGCTGACCGACGAATTCGTCGCCATGAAGTACGACGTTCGCGCCTTCCTGCGCGAGCTCGCCCTGTCGCAGACGTACCAGCGGTCGATTGACCTTCCCGCCGATTTCGTCGCTCAGGGAACGGCCCTCGCGGCCCAGGTTCCGGCGCTCGATCAACAGGAGCAGCAGACGGCGGCGGTCAGCAAAGTGTCGAGCGATGCCGCATCGAAGGCGCTGGAAGCCGCCCAGGCGGCCCGCGCCACGCTTCCCCCGATCTACGAGGAACGGACCAAGGCCGCCCAACCGATCGCCGAGACGCAGAAAGCGATCGATGCGGCGAACAAGGCGCTGGCGGAAGCATCGGCAAAGCTTGCGCCGAAGCAGGACGTGGCCAAGCTCGTTGTCGAAGCGGCAGCCAAGGCGAAAGAGGCTTCGGTCAAGCTGCCGGGCGAAGCCGACCTGGTCGAGGCCGCGGCCAAATTCGAAGCCCGCTCGACAGCCCTCAACGCAGAGGTGGCTGCGCTGACCAAAGAGGTTGCCGACAAGACCGCGGCATCGAAGGCCGCCAGCGACAAACTCGCCACACTCAACACGGCCGTCGATGCCGTTCAGACGAAGATTGAGGCGGCTCGCAAGCAGCTGATGGCGCTGGAAGACCAGCACGACGCAGCCGCGGCGAAGAACCGCGCCGACCTCGCCGCAACGGCCCTCGCAAAACGCAAGGCGGCCGAAGCGAAATCGCTTGTCGAAGCAGCGAACCTGGGGACGGCATCGCAATCCTCGCAGGCTGCCGCGGCGAAACTGTCCGCCGATCTTGCGGCAGCCAAAGCCACGCTGGCGAAGCTGACCGCCGAACTTCCCGCCATGCAGGCCGCGCAAGCGGCTGCTCAAAAGGCGAACGATGACGCTGCGGCGGCAATGACCGCCGCGAAAGGCGTGCTCAATATGAAGCAGCTCGCCATGAAGGAATTCGGCGAAGTCCTGGCCAAGGCGGATGCGGCGGCGCAGAAACTCGCCGGCGATGCCGAAGTGGCCGCGACCGTGCAGAAACTCAAGGCCCGGAGCGAAACGCTGACGGCCGAGCTCGCAGCCGTGACGAAAGATTTCACCGCAAAGGACGAAGCCGCCAAGACAGCGGCCGCGAAACTGGCCGCCGCCACGCAGGTCGTTGCCGCGACGACGGCTCAGATGACCGACCTTTCGCAGAAGACGCCCGTCCTCGAGCAGCAGGTTCCAGCCGCAACCGCCAAAGCGGCAGCCGATGCGGCGGCATTCCAGCGCGTGACGGCCGAGATCCCCGAGCGATGGGCAAAGGAGTTCGCGACCGGCCGCGTCCGCCATCTCAGTCCCGAGCAATTCGCATGGAGCGTGCTGGTCGTGACGGGGGTCTATCACAACTACACCATCGCCACCGCGGCCGAGATCGAGAAGGCCAAGCCGCTGACCGAAGAAGCGAAGAAAGACCCGGCCCAGCTGACCGCCCGGCAGCGGGAACTCGAAGCGGCCGTCTTCGCCAAGCTCGCGCCGAGCGTCGTGCAGTTCGTCAATCTCTTCGGAAACGGACAGGCCGCCCCGCAAACCGATTTCTTCGCGACAGTCGACCAGGCCCTGTTCGTCGCCAATGGCGGCACGGTCCGCAGCTGGCTCGCTCCGAGCGGCGAGAACCTCACCGCCCGCCTGATGCCGTTGAACGATCCGAAGGCGCTCGCCGAGGAAATGTACATCAGCCTCTTTGCCCGCACGCCGACGGCGGCAGAGGTTGCCGAAGTGACTCAATACCTGGCGGCCCGTCCCAACGAGCGCCTTCAGGCGGTGCAGGAAATGTGCTGGGGCCTGATCAGTTCAACGGAGTTCCGGTTCAATCATTAGCCGCTCGCGGCGGAACGGGATTTGGATTCCATGGTCCAATCCCCGCTATGCCGCAAGCGGTCGCGGTCGTCTTACTCGTTCGCCCTCTCCTGACCTATCTTTCGGACTGTCCCCCATGAAATGTAACTACGCCTGTGGTAGCGCCGAACACGGCATGGCACGACGCCAGTTCCTGGGGACGATGGCTGGGCTGGGCGCGACCGGCCTCGGAGTCGTCGGCGGGCTCGGCGCGTTCACCCGGCCTGCGGTCGCCGATCAACTCGCGAAGCAGCAGAAGCGGGTCGTCGTCATCAACATGCACGGCGGACTCTCGCAACTCGAAAGCTGGGATCCGAAGCCGGGAACGACCACCGGCGGACCGTTCCGCGCCATCCCCACCAGCGTGCCCGGCATCCATATCTCCGAGTTGCTCCCGCACACCGCTAAGGTCATGCAGCACATGGCCCTCGTCCGCGGCATCAACACCAAGGAGAACGACCACGGCAAGGGGGCCTACATGATGCTCCACGGCCGCCGCGAGCAGCCCGGCATGGAGTATCCGCAGATCGGCGCGGTGATGGCCAAGGCGCTGGGAACCGACACCGGGCTTCCCGGCCACATCGTCATCACGCCGGGGGGCGGCGGCGGACGCGGCAACGATTCGGCCTACCTCGGCCCCAAGTACAGCAGCATCGCCCTGGGCAACGGCAATCCCCCGCAGAACGTGGCTCGCCCCGGCGACATCACCGAAGCAGCCGAAGCGGCCCGGCAGGCATTCCGCAAGAAGGCCAACGACGCCTTCTCGGCCCGTCGCCGCACGGCCCTCACCGACGCCTATGTTTCGAGCTACGATCAGGCGACCGAACTGATGAAGCGTGGCGAAGTCTTCGACGTCTCGAAGGAGCCGGCCGCCGATCACGAACGGTACGGCAAGCACGACTTCGGCCGCCACTGCCTCCTCGCCCGGCGACTACTTGAAGCGGGCGTCACCTTCGTGCAGGTCTCGCACTCGAACTACGACACGCACAACGAGAACTTCGATTTCCACCTCGAGCAGGTCGGCGAGTTCGACAAGCCGTTCGCCACGCTGGTCGAAGACCTCGCTCAGCGGGGCATGCTCGAAAGCACGATGTTCGTGGTCCTCTCGGAGTTCGGCCGCACTCCCAATATCAACATCTACTACGGCCGCGATCACTGGGGAACCGCGTGGAGCGTCTGCATGGGAGGCGGCAAGATCGCCCGCGGTGCGGTGTTGGGCAAGACGAACGAAACGGGCACCGCGGTCATCGATCACGAAGTCGACCACGCGAACCTGTTCCACACCTACCTGGCGGCGCTGGGCGTCGACTCGAGCGGCAATTTCGACATCGCCGGCCGCAAGATGCCAATGGCCGATCCGTCGTCGAAGGTGATCAAGGATCTGCTCACCTGAGGACAGGAAACGCGTCTGATGCGCACGGGCATCGATCCCACGGTCGACTACGCCTTCAAACGCGTCTTCTCGAAGGAGAATGAGGCGCTCCTCATCCATTTTCTGAATGCGATCCTCCAACCGGAGTCCTCACGCCAGATCGCCGGCATTGATCTCATCACCACTGTCAACGACCGGCACACCGAGGACGACAAGCTGACGATCGTCGACCTGAAAGTCCGCGACACGGAAGGCCGCCGCATCATCATCGAGATGCAACTGGCCGTCACCCGGGCCTTTCGCGAACGGATCCTCTACTACGGTTGCCGGGACTATGCGGGACAGCTTCACGACGGAGACGATTACTCGCTCCTGACCCCGACGATCGTGATCTGCATTGTCAGCCGTCAGCTGTTCCCGCAAGACAAGCCGCACCACTTCCGGTTCCGCCTCACGGCGGAAGGTTGCAGCGAGCCATTCACGGACCGATTGGAAATTCACACGATCGAGTTGGGCAAGTTCGCCGCAGAAGGCGACAAGCTTTGGACGCCACTGGACCAGTGGCTGTATTTTCTGAAGAATGGAGACGAGTTGGACGTCCGGAACCTTCCGCAAGGTCTGGCCGATCCTCAAGTCCGTCGGGCCGTGGAGGTGCTGGACATGATTTCGCAGAGCGAACTCGACCGCGAACGATACGAGCAGGAATTCAAGCGGCGGAAAGACATGCTCAATCGCGATAAGCTGCTTGTCGAGTACGAGAGTGAGGTCGCCCGCGCTGAAGGTCTGGAGAAGGGCCTGCAGGAAGGCCGCGAGAAGGGGCTTCAGGAAGGACGTCAGGAAGGCGAGTTGATCGGGCGGATCCGTATCCTCTGCCAGATTCTCGGAGATCCGGTTCCGTCCGTCGAAGGGTTGGCGTCGCTTTCGCTGGAAAAGCTCGCCGAGATGGCGGCCGACTGCCAGCGGCGGGCCCGCGAGCGTGGAATGCCCGTCTGACTTCTCGTTCTCTGCAAAGCGCACTCGACTTCCTGGCAAACATCGAGAACTCGACTCCGAACATCGGACCGCTCATGCCCGACCCTCAGCCGGCCCAGTCCCACGTCGCCACGCAGTGGCCCCACGACGCTCCGCTCATCGCGTGCCGGTTCGAGCCGAAGGGCCGCTACGTCTTCTCGACGTCCGAAGACGCCAAGATCGAACGCTGGCTCCTCGCCGACGGTAAGAAGACCGTACTCGCCGGGCATGAAAGCTGGGTCTGGTGTCTCGGCTTTTCGAAGGACGGCGAGACGCTCTACTCGGGCGGCGGCGAGGGGCGGCTGATCTCTTGGCCCGTCGCGGCGGATGATCCAAAGCCCGCCCGCACCATCGAAGCCCATCAGGGATGGATCCGCTGCCTCGCGGTCAGCCCCGACGGCCAGTTCATTGCCACGGCGGGTAACGATCGCATCATCCGCCTCTGGAATGCGGCAGACGGCACGAAGGTGAAGGAGTTCGCCGGGCACGAGGTTCCTGTTTACAGCATCCTCTGGCATCCGGGGGGGCAGTTTCTGCTCTCGGGCGACCTCCGAGGCGTCGTCAAGCAGTGGGATGTGCCCGGGGGGATGCTGGCGCGGACGTTCGACGCCAAGCTGCTTCACAACTACAACGGCGGCCAGGGAGTCGACTTCGGCGGCGTCCGCAGTATGGCCCTCAGCCCGGATGGAAGATTCTTGTGCTGCGGTGGGCTTTACAAGGCCGAGAACCCCCTCGGCGCGGTGCTCGAACCCCTCGTGTTGCGGTTCGAGTGGGACAGCCAGAAGCTTGTCCAGCAGCACATCACGGAAGGACTCAAGGGGCCGATCTGGCGAATCGTCTTTCTTCCGGACGGAACGCTGGTTGGCGCGTGCGGAGGCTCGGCCGGCCGGCATGTCCTCTTCTGGAAATCGGATTCCGCAAAGGAATTCCACCGGCTCGAGTTGCCGAACCTCCCGCGCGACATGGACCTCTCTTCCGACGGCATGCAGCTTGTCACCACCCATCATGACCGGAATCTGCGGATCAGCAGGTTGTCGCCGAAGACATAGTGCGAGCAACCCACTGTGGCGAGTGCTCTATCCGGTGCGCAAATCTTTCGGGCTGTCCTTGCAGATCGGGCGACCTGCACTGGCGGGGCAACGCTGCCTTCCATCGACCCGCCGGGATTCGTGATCGGCGGCACTCGAGCGCATGACCTTCGCGTTTTCCGGGTGGCCGGGTCTGACCGAAGGGAAGGCCCGGAATCCGCGTTCAAACCGGGCCTTCGCAAAGCCTCAGACCCGGCCACCCTTGGTTCTTTTTCCGGAAAACCCGTCGGTAATGCGCCTTAATGTTCGTCATAGACTCCGTCCGCATCCGGGTCGAGCGGCAGCCCGCGTGAGAACCAGGGGTAGATTGCCGGGATGACAAGTGCGGTCAGCAATGTCGATGTCACCAGGCCGCCGATGACCACGCTTGCGAGCGGACGCTGGATTTCGGCGCCGTCTCCGTGCGAGAGGGCCATCGGCAGGAATCCCAGGCTGGCGACCAGGGCCGTCATCAAGATCGGCCGCAAGCGGATCTCGGCCGTTTTCTCGGCCGCGGTGCGGGGATCGATGCCGCGGCGGCGAATGTGCTCCGCCGCACTCACCCACACCAGTCCATTCAGCACGGCGACGCCGAACAGAGCGATGAATCCGACGCCGGCCGAGATGCTGAAGGGCATCCCGCGGACCGCCAGTGCGAAGATCCCGCCCGACGCCGCCATGGGAACCGCCGAAAAAATCAACAGCGCCAGCCGCGGCGAGCCGAAGCTGGAATGCAGCAGGAGAAAGATCACCAGCAACACGATGGGCGTGATCATCACGAGCCGGCGGCTGGCGGTCTGCAGGTGTTCGAAGTCGCCCCCCCAGCGGATTTCATAACCCGTGGGAAGCGAGACTTTCTCGGACACGGCCCGGCGGGCCTCCTGCACGAAGCCCGCGACGTCCCGCCCGCGCACATTCGCCGCAACGTAGGTGCGGCGTCGATTGGCGTCGTGATCTATCGAAGGCGGGGAGTCCTCCGCGATCAGGTCCGCCAGTTCGCAGAGCGGGATCTGTCGCCCCGCGGCGTCGCGGATCGGAAGCTGTTCGAGCAGCGACACATTTTCGCGCCACGCCTGTGGGACCCGCACGATCATCGGATACCGCGCCCGTCCTTCGAACATCGTCCCCACCTGATAACCGCCGAGGGACGACACCGCCCGCATCACGATCGACGCATCGATGCCGTACTTCGCCAGTTGATCGGGCCGCGTCTGGATGCGAAGCGTCGGCAGGTTCGCCTGATAGTCGGCCTTCACGTCGACCGCGCCGGGAACCCCCTTCAGAACGCGCTCGATCTCCTTCCCCTTCGCTCCAAGAGTGGCCAGGTCGTCGCCGTACAGCAGCACGGCCACATCCGACTTGACCCCCGCGACCAGTTCATCCACCCGCATTTCGATCGGCTGCGTGAAGCCGAAAACGACCCCCGGAACCTTCTCGTGCAGTTCTTCCGACAGGGCCGCAATCAATTCATCGCGCGTGCGTCCGCTCGGCCAGTCGTGTTGCGGGTGAAGCAGCACCCACACATCGGTCTGATGAACTCCCATAACGTCGTTCGCGATCTCCGGCCGGCCCGTCTTGCAGAAGACTGTCCGCACCTCGGCATACTCGCCGACGATCCGCTCGATCCGCGTCGACATCGTGATCGAGTCTTCCAGCGTCGCACTGGGAAGCCGCACCGCTTCGATCAGCATGTCCCCCTCTTCCAGTCGCGGCATGAACTCCGCCCCGAGGAACAGCGCGACCGGCAGCCCTGCGGCCAGGACTCCGACGGCGATCACCATCGTTTTCACCGGGTGAGCGATCGCCCGCATCACGACCGGCCGGTAGAACTTCTTGATCCACCGGATGAGAAACACATCCTTCTCGTCCATCACCTTCGGCAGCGCCAGCGAGGCCAGCGCCGGCATCAACGTCAGCGACAGGACGAGCGAGCCGGCCAGTGCGAACAACACGGTGAGCGCCATCGGCCGGAAGAGCTTCCCTTCCGTCCCCTGCAACATGAGGATGGGGACGTAGACAACGGAGATGATCAGCTCGCCAAACATCGTCGGCTTGCGGACCTCGATGGCCGCATCGCGGACCACTTCGAGATGGTCGCGCCGGCCATGGTTGAGCGAGATGCGGCGGATGCAGTTCTCCACCATGATGACCGAGCTGTCGACGATCAGTCCGAAGTCGATCGCTCCGAGACTCATCAGGCTCGCCGTGATCCCGGTGAAATGCATCAGGTTCGTGGCGAACATCATCGACAGGGGAATGGCAAGGGCCACCACGACGCCCGCGCGGAAGCTGCCGAGCATGAACAGCAGCACGATGATGACGAGCGAGCCCCCTTCGAAGAGATTCTTGACGACGGTGCGCAGCGTGCGCCCGATGAGGGCGGCCCGGTCGTAAGTCACCTCCAGCCGCACTCCCTTCGGCAGCGTCGGTTCGATCTCGGCCAGGCGCTGCTTCGCCGCTTCGACCACGACGCGAGAGTTCTCTCCCATCAGCATCATCACCAGGCCGGTCACCGCCTCGCCGCGGCCGTCGCGCGTCACCGCCCCCTGCCGCGTCATCGGCGCGATCACCACATCCGCCACGTCGCGGACCAGCAACGGCGATCCCTCGTCCCGGTGACGCACGACGACGTTCTCGATGTCCGCCGCGGAGGTCAGCAGAGACTGCCCGCGAATGAACCGCTGCTCTCCATGATGGACGACATACCCGCCGCCGGCCGTGGCGTTGTTCTGCTCGAGACTGCGGAAGAGTTCCTCCAGCGAGACCTCGTCGCTCGCCATGCGGTCGGGGTCGGGGCGGATCTCGAACGTCTTGAAATGCCCGCCATGGACATTGACCTCGGTAACGCCTGCCACGGTTCGCAGCCGCGGCACGACATCCCAGTCGAGGATCGAACGCAGTTCCATCGGCGTGCGTCCCTCTCCACGAACTTCGAACTGCAGGACTTCGCCGAGGGCGGTCGTGAGAGGGCCAAGACGCGGAGTGCCGTAGCCCTGCGGAATCTTCTCCGCCGCTTCGACGAGTCGTTCCGTCACCAGTTGCCGCGCCCGGTAGATATCGGTTCCCTCTTGAAACACGATGGTGACGAGGGACAACCCCAGCCGCGAGATGCTTCGGATCTCTTCCAGCTTGGGAAGGCCTCCCATCGTCGATTCGACCGGATAGGTGACGTACCGCTCGACCTCGACAGGCGACAGCGCTCCCGCATCGGTGACCACCTGGACCTGCACGTTGGTCATGTCGGGGACGGCATCGATCGGCAGGTGGATGGCGCAATAAAGCCCCCCCAGCGCCATGAGACCGGTCAGAACCAACACGAGAAAGCGATTGGGCAGCGAAAACTCGATTAGCTTCGTCAGCATGGCGGAATCCTGGAAACAGTGAGGAGGGATGATTCGTCGAGACCGTCGACCTATTCCTCGGCTTCCAGCAAAAGCTCGGACTTCAGCACGAACACACCTTCCACGACCACCTTGTCTCCAGGTGCGACTCCCGTTTTCACTTCCGTCCATTCCTCGGATTGACGCCCCACCTCGACCGGCGTGCTGCGATACCTTCCAGGTTCCGTTTCGACAAAGACGCATTTCTGGCCGTCCCGTTCGAACAGCGCTGCGGTGCGGACGGCCGGCACGTCGGCAGCGTCCTGAGCGCTGGCCTCGGGAACGGAGACGCGGGCGAACATTCCCGGACGCAGCTCTCGCCGCGAGTTATCGATCGAGGCGACGAGCGGCAGGGTATGCGTCATTTCCCCCACCACGCGTCCGATATAATGCACCGTGGCCGAAAAGCGGCGATTGCCGAGTGCCGGGATCTGCACCTGAATTTCGCCCCCGGGACGCAGGCTGACCACATTCCAATCCCGCTCGCGGATGTCGGCGGCCACCCACAGCCGCGAGCTGTCGGCGACGACGAACAAGTCCGCTCCCGCTGCAATCCGCTCGGCCGCCGCGATGCGACGCTCCTCCACGGTTCCTGCAATCGGGGCCCGGATTTCGAGAATCGACAGCGAGTCGCCGTCGGATTTCGTTTCGACCTCTTTGCGACCGATGAGGGTCCCCAGGTGGCTCTCCGCGATCTGCAGACGACGCAGGGCGTCATCCGCGGCCGTCTCGGACGTGGTGCTGTTCTGACGGGCGTCGAAGACCGCCTGCTCGCACGCCGCACGGAACGCGGACTCGGCAACCTGGCGATTGCTGGTTCGCTCGCGCACCGTGCGCCCTTCCGCGATTCCCTGCTCGGCGAGCGACTGAAGCTGCTTCGACAGCGTCTCGGCCAGTAACAGGCGGGAATAGGCCGAGATCACCTTTTCGCGATAATCGCCGAGCGTCTTCCGATCGACGGACTGCTCCACTGAAGTCAGCGGGGGGCGGTTCTTGAGCAGTCCCACAAGATCCTCGACATTCGTGGCCACCTGCGATTCCCATTCCGCCCGCCGCGATGCGATTTCCCATTCCGCCTTCCGCCGCATGACGTCGGCCCGTGCGGTGCCCACTGCGGGCGAATTGATGACTGCCAGCACGGCGCCTTGCTGCACGGCGTCTCCCGGCTTGACCAGCACCTCGCGCACCACCCCGTCGACTGGAAACCGCACCGTGACGTGCCGCGCCTCGTCGTAAGCGATCCGGCCCGAGACGACACGGTGATTCACCAAGGGACGCCGTTCGCAGGGCTCGATCTTGAGCCCCGCGGCGGACATCTTCGCTGGGCTGAGAACGACTTCCTGCTTCGGTTCGTCCGGGTCTGACGCGGCGCCGGAGCCTTTCGATGGCGGACCTTCCGACAGGGCCCACCACAATGCGACCAGAACGGTCGCGGCGCCGACGACGAGGAGAATCGTCGGACGGGAAGCCAGGCGAAAGGATCGGATAGGAGGTTGGGTCACGACGGACATGGAAATCTCTGCTTCTGGAGAGAATGAGCTTCATGGAGACAGTCCGGAGGCCCGTCGCGTCATCAGCGCGAGGAATGGCCATGGTCGACCACAGAGGCCAGACCGCGACGGACTGTGAATCGCGGAACACCTGGCGATTGGCGCGCCGCGGGGCGTCAGGGCCCATGCGGACGATGCGGGTTCCAGCAGGCGTCGAGGGGGCGTATTTATGGCGAGCAGCGGCGGCGCGAAGTCCGCCCCACATCAGTCAGCAGCGCGCGACGCAGACCAGCACGTTGATCGTGGTGGAATCCACGAAGGTGGTCAAGAAACTTCCCACGGTCGGACGCTTCTGGCCGTGGGATACCTGAAAGGCAAGGGGCTCGGGGCCAGACAGAAGTCGCTCGAACTCCAGGCCTGCCGCCAGACTCAATTCCAGCCGCGTTTCTGCGACGGCAGTGCGGTCGAGGCAACTCGCGCCGTTCTTCGGCTTGACCGGCGAATCCTCGTCTTCCGTCGAGGATCCCAGAAGTTCGTCAGGCAAGCCGAAATGAACATGCCATCCCAACTGGAGGCCGGGATGTCTCAAAGCATCTCCGTGATACCGTGTGAGATGCTGCTGGAACCCCGAGTTCCCTCTTGCATCCTCCGCCCGAAGCGAATGGTAATGAACAAGGGGGATGGGAGCCTGCCACATCGAAAGGATCAGCAGGACGTGCAGGAAACCCTGCAGTCGAGTGCCCCTCGGAATGTGGCGGCGTGCATTCATCGAACACCGTGGATCCATGAATTGACAACGCCAGTATAGGCTTCGCGCGGGGGCAGGTCCAGAATTTCCCTATCGGAATGAGCGGGAAAGGGGGAAGGCTCGAAGTTCGTTCCGTTCGGGCATCCACGCGGACCGTCGATGACGACGCGGCTCGATGGTCGAATTCTGGCAGAACCTTCAGGACGCCTCGGCCTCAAAGGGCGTCTTCGCCGGAGAGAGGCTGCACAGGACGATTCCCAGTTCGTACAAGACGAGGAGCGGGAACATCATGGTCAGCATGCTCAAGGGATCGGGCGTCGGCGTCAGGATCATCGAAATGATGGCGATCGCCAGGATCGCCAGGCGGCGCTTTTCTCGATAGACCTGCACTTCGAACACCGAGATCCGCTCGAGGAACAGCATCACCAGCGGCAGCTGGAAGCTGATTCCGAACATCAGCGGGAACATGACCGCGAAGTTGATCCAGTCCGAAAGGCGGATCTGCGGCTCGACCCCCATGTAGTCGTTGTACTTCAGCATGAAGTTCAGCGCCACGGGGAAGACGGCGAAGAAACAGAACAGGACACCCCCGAGGAACAGGAAAATGCTCACCGGAAGGTAGATGTAGACGTACTTCTTTTCGTGCGGGTAGAGACCCGCGGCGACGAACAGCCAGAGTTGATAGATGACCCACGGACTCGACAGGACGAGGCCCGAAATGAACGAGACCTTGAGGTACGTGAGGAACGCTTCCTGGACCGTCAGGGTGATCGGTCGTGACGACCGCTCGACCGCCTGTTCGAACCGGCTGAAGAACTCGCTTGTCACCGGCAGGACGATTTCGGGCTCGGGCTTTGGCTCGGCCTTCGGATCTTCTCCTGCCGTCGTTTCCGCCATCGCGGGAGCTTCCTCCGGTTTCTGCACTCCGGGAAACCGCTCGGGATCGAGCTGGTGAAGGGCTGCGGCAAAGTCGCTGCGTTTGATCCGCAACGACATGGTCCCCTCGGTTTTCACGTCCTCGAGTTTTTTCTCCGTCTTTTCGACATCGCCCGACGGCCCCGCCGACAGCCCCGCCCATTCTTTCAACTGGTCCCAGAAGCTGAATCCCTTCTCGATATCGACAACCCGCGTCTCTTTGACGTTTCTCAGGTGCAGCGCGTCGTCGATGGGCTTGCGGATGATGGCGACCACGCGGTCGCCGTAGGTCAGGCAGATCGCCATGCCGACGAACAGCCCCAGGACTGCCTTCCACAGATGGACGCGAAGCACTTCGAGGTGCTCGCCGAACGTCATCACCGAATCGTCGAACAGGTCTTTGGATTGCGGCTTGGCCATCAGAATCTCCACCGGCGCGGGGTTCCGCGGACGCAATGCGTCCGCCTGGAAACAAACCAGGGAACAACGCCGGCAGCGCAGGACAGGGGCGGGACAACGGACGGGGGGGAGCGAGGACTGCGAGTGAACGGCCCCGTCGCAAGCGTTTCGCGGGGACAATCGCCCCGCCGTGGCTCGCGCTGCCGGAGTGTCCACTCGGTTCACCCGCTGGGAGAGCAGGAGAGAGGAGCGGATTCGACTTTTGATTCTAAACCGGAGTGGAGGGGTGTCAACTCACTCGATTTGCCGTGGATTGCGGGCCGCGGAATCCGTTCCTTGGCACGACGTGAGGCGAGAGACGCTGCAACCGGGTTGCGGTTCGAGGCGTCGGATCGCGTCTTGCGGGGAGGCCCGGGCGGGGCTACCGTGAGCGTGAGGAATGGACGCGGGGAGGAGAAACGCATGACGAGCCTGTTGTTGTGCTGCATGCTGGCGGGGCAGGCGACGCCCGTTGCGACCGCCGACGGCCCGGCGATCGCCGAGATCCCGGGAGAGACGATCCTCGACCTGTCGACCGCCGCCGGATTGCGGGCGGGCTATCGCGACGTGATGCGGCGATCGGCGAACCGTGTCCCGGACGATCTCCTGGAGGTTGCGGCAGACCTCGTCACGGTTTACACCGCACTGGACCAATCGAGGGTGATTGCGTCGGGGGAATCCTTCCGAATGCGGCAAGCCCTCAAGCCGCGGCTGGAGCTGACACGCGAACGCCTGATGAAGAGCGTGCGTCAGGATCGAGAGCAGGCCCGCCGCGACGCCGCCCGGCGTTCGAAGAGCCCACGAGTCGAGCCGACTGACGAAGCCCGCCTCGACGCAACCCTGGCGGGCGGCAATGCGGTTGCCGCGAGCGCTCAGCAACTCATCGACCTCATTACAGCGACGATCGCGCCCGAGTCGTGGGAGGTGAACGGCGGCAACGGCCGGATCATGTTTTTTCGACCGCTGAACGTCCTCGTCATCCGCAACTCGAGCGAAGTGCACGAACAGATCGGCGGCACGCTGCAGCAGTTGCGGAAGTAGCCGTGAGACAGGCTTTCAGCTTGCCAGGCTACCCCGAGAGAATTGTCATTGATCGTTGATCATTGGTCATTTCTGGAAATGATCAATGATCAACGGCGAATGACCAACGACCAATCTGCCGACAGTTCGCGGCATGCGATTGCGTCGTGTCGGCGTAAGCTTCACCAACCGCCGACCCGTTTCGCTCGGAATAACTCCATCGGTTCAGCCGAAGTACTCCACGGCATTGCGGAAGATCTGCATGCCGGAGCCTTCGCCGCTCAGCTTGCGGCGGGTCCATTGCGGGTGCTGCGTCGCGAAGAGGAACCGTTCGGGATGGGGCATCAAGCCGAGCACGCGGCCTGTCGGATCGCTAAGCCCCGCGATATTCGCCGTCGAGCCGTTCGGATTGTGAGGGAACGGAAGCAGCGCATCAGGATCGCCGTCCGATGCATCCGCATCGTCGCTCAACCCGCCGAATGTCGCTCCGCCGCCGGCCGCGGCCACCACTGCTCCGGCCATCGCACGACAGCTCGCCTCGCGCCATGTGTATTGCAGCACCACCTGCCCCTGCGCCTTCCACTGCTCGATGACCGAGGGGTCGCGCGGCACGATGCGCCCCTCACCGTGGGCGACGGGAAGTTCGATCTCGTCGATTCCCTTCAGAAAGACGTTCTTGCCCCCTGCAACCTTCAGCTTCGTCCAAAGGGCGGTGTACTTGCCGTTGAGGTTCCAGGTCAGCGTCGCGGGGAAGTCAACAGCCGCCGGCGGAGGCCAATGCCCGCCGGGAAGAATCCCCGCCTTCAGCAGCACCTGGAAGCCGTTGCAGATGCCGAGAATGAGCGTATCGCGCTGCAGAAACTCACCAAGGGCCTCGCCCAGCCGCCCGCGGAGATGCCGCGAAAAGATGACGCCTGACCCGATGTCATCCCCATAGCTGAACCCGCCGGGAATGCACAGGATCTGATACGACTTCAACCGCGCCGGATCTTCGAGCAGCCGGTAGAGATGAACGCGCTCGGCCGTCCCCCCGCACGCCTCGAAGGCATACGCCGTCTCGACATCGCAGTTGGTTCCGGGGGCACGCAGAACGCAGACGGAAGGGGCGGGCATAGTGCGAGGAAGAATTCAGGATCTCAATCCGGGGCAACGAACGACTTCCTAGTCATATCGTATTCGAGGCGGGAATTGAATTCGTCGTCGAAAAGTTGACCGCGTAGAGAATAGTCACGCACGGAACCAGCCGCCTCACCAGGATCAGCCAGCGACCTGTGGCGGAAAACCACCGAGTTGAATAAGCAACTCCCGATGTCGGACTCGCTCGGGCTGATTCATCTCGAGAACGTCGATCGTCGTCCGGCCGACGGCGGTCTTGCCGACAAGGACCGCTCCATTCCACTGAAAATGATCGTCCCACCCATCGGACCTGGGATGAAACAATCGCGTCAATTCGCCTGATTCGGGATCCATTCCCGCAATGTTTGCCGCCTTGAACAGATTGCAGGCTGGGCAACTGAGCGCGAGATTCGACAGCACCGAACGGCCGTGGTGCTTCTTCGAGATGACATGCTCGACGTGGAACGGGAGCAGGTCGAAACGAGAGGGAACGCGGCAATACTCGCAGCAATGATTGGCTCGAAGCCGCACCTGCTCCCGTCGGGACGGTTGGCGAGAAGGCTTACGCTTCGCCACGGGACTTCAGCGTCAGGCGAGCCCGCGCCTGCAGGACGGAGAGGAACTGGCTGACACGGACATATCGTTCCAGTTCGTCCCGCTCCTCCGCAGTGATGGTTCCGGCGTTGTTCTTCTCCTGGAGCTTCCCGACGCGAGTGAGGTCCCGCTTGGGAAATTTCCAGGTCAGCACGCTCCGCGCGACGCTGATCGGAAGGGAGTCGTCCCCGCCGATGACTCGGGAGAAGATTTCCGCTTCGGTGATGGAGTCGAGCGCGGTAGCCATGATTTTCAGCATATCGGCGGTCGCTGCCTGCCGCGAGAGATTTCGTCTTAGCCGGAGTCTGCCACCGACCGGCCCCGCACAGTTCTGTGGCTGCGCGGGTCGGAAAAGGACTTGCTCGTTTCGCGTGACAGGACAACGATTGTATTGGTTCGGATTCGCCTGGCATCAGGAGTGAAATCCCGCATCGGGATTGGTCGATGTCAATTGGGATGGGGTACGACGGTCGAGTGACAGTCCCTCCCCGGTGCTCGCGGAAGCCATCGCCGCGGAACCGTTCCATTCGGGAACTCGTCATGGCGAGCGAAAAAAAGTCAAAGTCGTCCGTCCCCCGTAAAATGCCGGGCGGCGACGAACGTCCGAAACAGCATTCCTACCTCGTGACTTTCAAGGACGAAGTGGAATCGGCGAAGTCGGCGGGCAAGGGCCGAGCCGCGGTGGTCCAGGCCAAGACGGCCCGGACGACCGCGCTTCGTGAAAAATTGCGGCAATTCGTGCAGAGTTCTGGGCTGGCGCCGCAAGTGCAACAAATCGGGGAGGCGATGGCGTTCCCGATGGTTTCCATCATTTGCACTCCGGAAGCCGCTCGACAATTGAGCGAGCTTCCAGAGGTGGATTCCGTCCTTTCCGACGGACCCGACCTTGTGTTGATTGACGAGACCTGAGTCACTCAGTCTGCGTAAAGCTCAGCCCCGCTCTCGTTCGTCGCAGCCGCCGGCGCCTCGGACTTCACGACCTGCCGCACCACGCGATCCTCGTTTTCCTTTTTGAGACGGGCGATCGCCGCTTCGACCGACATGGCGCCAAGGTCGCCGTCGATGCGGTCGCGGACGGCGACCTGGCCGGTCTCGGCTTCCTTCGGACCGACCACCAGCATGTAGGGGACGAGGTCGAGCTGCGCCTCGCGAATTTTTGCCTGCACCTTCGAGCTTTTGAGGTCGGTGCTGGCGCGGAAGCCCGCCTCGCGGAACTTCTTCTCGACCTGGCGGGCGTACTCCTCGGTCTTCTCGCTGACCGGCAGCACCCGCACCTGCTCGGGGGCCAGCCACAGCGGGAAGGCGCCGGCGAAGTGCTCGATGAGCATTCCGCAGAAGCGCTCCATCGAGCCGAAGGGGGCGCGGTGGATCATCACGGGGCGGTGCGGCTTGTTGTCGTTGCCGATGTATTCGAGCTGGAACCGCTCGGGCAACAGGAAGTCGAGTTGCACGGTGCCGAGCTGCCACTCGCGGCCGATGGCGTCGCGGACCATGAAGTCGGTCTTCGGGCCGTAGAATGCCGCTTCCCCCTGGCGCTCGGTGAACGGCAGCTTCGAGTCCTGCAGCACCTTGCGGAGGGTGGCTTCGGCCTTCGACCACATTTCGGGCTCGCCCGCGTACTTGTCGCTGGCGGGGTCGCGCAGCGAAAGCTGGATGCGATAGTCGTCGAGACCGACGCTCGCGAGGACGAACTTCACGAGGTCGAGGGTCTGGCGGAATTCTTCTTCGACCTGCTCCGGTGCGACGAACAGGTGCGCGTCGTCCTGGGTGAGGCCGCGCACGCGGAGCATGCCGTTCAACTCGCCCGACTGCTCGTGGCGGTAGACAGTGCCGAACTCGGCCAGCCGCACTGGAAGGTCGCGGTAGCTGCGGGGCTGGCTCTTGTAGATCTGGATGTGGTGCGGGCAGTTCATCGGCTTCAGCAGGTAGCGTTCCTGCTTCTGCTCCCACTCCCGCAGCGCGGCGACCTTCGCCTCGGTGTTGTCGCTCGCCCTGTAGCCGCTCAGGTCGGCCCCCATCAGCTTCGCAGTGCCGACGAGCTTCGACTCTTCCTCGCTGCTCAGCTTGTGTTCCTTGAGCCGGCGGATCCAGAAGTCGACGAGCTGGCCCGCATCATGCCCGAAGAGCGGGGCGAACTGCGAGTCGCGGTAGTAGGGGAAGTGCCCGCTGATCTCGTAGAGCTCGACGCGGGCGATGTGCGGGGAGTAGACCGGCTGATACCCGCGATTGATGAGTTCGCGCTTGATGAACTCTTCGAGGGTCGAGCGGACGATGGCCCCCTTCGGCAGCCAGAGGCAGAGCCCCTGGCCGACGTCGTTCGCGATGCTGAAGAGGTTGAGCTTCTTGCCGAGGACGCGGTGGGCGCGGCGCTTGGCCTCTTCGATCTGGTCGAGGTACGCCTGCTGCTCCTTCGAGCTGAAGAATGCGGTCCCGTACAGCCGTTGCAGGCGGCGGTTGTTGGCGTCCCCTTTCCAATAGGAACCGGCGACGCTCAGCAGCTTGAACGCCTTCACGCGCCCTGCATCGGGAATGTGCGGGCCGCGGCAGAGGTCGACGAATTCGCCCTGGCGGTAGAAGCTGACGGTCGACTGGTCGCCGAGGCCGGTGTCGATGTGCTCGACCTTGAGGTCCTGCTTGAGGTCCATGCACAGCTTGCGGGCTTCGTCGCGCGGAAGGACGAACCGCTCGAACTTCTCCGCGTCGCCGATGATCTTCTGCATCTCGGCTTCGATACGGGGGAAGTCGTCCTCGCTGATCGGCCGGTCGAGGCCGATGTCGTAGTAATAGCCGGTCGAGAGGGTCGGCCCGAAAGCGAGGCTCACTCCGGGGAAGAGCTTCATCACTGCCCGCGCCATGATGTGGGCGCACGAGTGCCGGAGCACGCCCAGGGCTTCGGGGTTCTTGTCGGTGAGGAGCTTGAGCGAGTAAGGCTGGGGGGCGTCGCCGGCGCTCTCGGCGATGGGGCGGGCGGCGTCGACGACCTTGCCATTGACCTGCGCGGCGATGACTGCGGCGGCGAGACGAGCGCCGATCCCCGCAGCAACATCCATCGCAGTGGCCTGGTCGGGATACTCCTTGACGGTTCCGTCGGGCAGCTGAACCTGAATCATCGGACTGAGCAAGCTCCATCTTTGCAGGGTGGGCACTGCCCACCAACGATCGGCGATCGATGGCCGAATGTGGAGGGCAGTGCCCACCCTACCGTGGGACCGGACGGCGTCGCCGGAACAAAGGGCGATCGAAGACCGTGGCGGTCGAAAGTGGGAGTCTATCGGCGATTTCGGCAAAGCGTCAATCGGCGCCGACGCATGAGTGGACACTCTGCCGGCGGAAATGTTCGGGACGTCAATCCGCCTTCTTCGTCGCAGCAACTTCCTTCAGAAGTTCCAGTAGCGTGGTGCGGATCTTCGGCTCGGCGTCCGCGTCGAGATAACTGGACCGCGCCCGCCACGTTTCATACCCGCCCAGCTTGTGATGCTCGGGCGTGGGCAGGTAGCCGTTGTAGCCGTTCGCCAGGTCGATCGTGAACGTCGGCTTCAGCGGACTTTCCTTCTTGATCGCCAGACCGGTCTCGACGAACGTCTCGCAGGGGCTCGAAACAATTCCAAGTTCGCCAATCCGAATCGCCTGCAGACGCGCCTTGACCGTCTTCGGATACTCCTTCATCAGAAGCGTCTCGCGGGCGTAGACCTCGGGCATGCCGTTGTACGGACCCGCGCCCGCCTTTTCGAGAAGCCTTTTCGCGTAGCCGACGTCGTCTTCGGACGGCAGACGAACCCCCAGTTCCACTTCGCGCTCTGCCATTGCCAACGTGGCGAAGGGATCGTGCTCGACCTCTGCGTAGGCTTCGAACGCCGCTTCGGATACCGAAGTCGCCACCCGAATGATCTGCTCGAACGGTTCCCGCTTCATCGGCGTCGCCGAGAAATCAATGTTGTTGATGTTGCCGCTCGTCCCGTTCGACATGATGCCGACGAACGGATTGTCTTTTCCGGCCGACTTCAGCCGCATGGCAATCCGGTTGGCGAACTCGCCGAAGTAGTCCGCGGAAACCTGTCCCCCCGGCACGCCGCCGACGTAATGGAGCGAGTAGTTCGCCAGGAATGCCAGGGGCCGTCCATCGGCCGCCTGGACCGAGAGGAAGCAGACCTCCGGATCGGTCGGACCGGACGGCTTGTCATTCGCCGGGTTCGCCTGCCCCGGGTTCATTTTTACCTGGTCGGTCTCCTTGCCGAACGGGTCGACGAGCTTTGTGCCGGGCTTCATGAACCAGCGACGGTTGTGGACGTTCCCCGCATCCCGGCCGACGCCCCAGCCGACGCGGGCCGGCTCGAGGCGCGAATGGGCCGTGATGATCCCCTCGGCAATTCTGGCCGCGAGAAACTTGCGGTACTCCTGGTCCGGCTCGCTCTGAAAGACGCCCGCGACCGTGGGACATGAGTGGGCGTGCGTGGCGCTCATCAGCATGTGCTCGACCGGAATGCCGGTCTTCTTCGAAGCGATCTCCTTGGCCTCGTCGAAGATTTCACGGGGGATCATGCAGCTGTCACACACGGCGAAGGCAATCTTCGTCCGCCCGTCATCGAGAACCAGGCAGCGGGCGTGAATCGGGTCGTGGGCCGACATCGCCTGCACGTCCCGCATATTGCCGTTCAGCGAAATCGGGAACTTCAGCGGAGTGGTGTCCATCGCGAACGCTCCCGCCCGGATTGGGGTGGCGTCCCTGGGAGCCTTTTCGAAGAAGACCATGTGTTGCAGCGGGAGCGCTCCGATGGTCTTTTTCCAGAAGAGACCGAATTCGGGACGACCGGCTTCGCGCTTCACCTGCGCCTCGGTCATCTTGTGGACTTCCTTGATGGCAACCTTCGGATCTTCCTTGCGGTACTCCACGAAGACGATCTGCCCGCCGGGACGCAGCGCCCGCGCCAGTTCGGTCGTCATTTCATGCGGGTGCTCGAACTCGTGATAGACGTCGACCATCAGGGCGAGGTCGATCGAATTGGGCTTCAGGTTCGGCGACCTGGCCGTCCCCAGGACCAGTTCCACGTTGTCGATCTTGCGCCGCTTCAGCTTCTTGTCGAGCAGCGACAGCATCTCTTCCTGGATGTCGACCGCCATCACCTTCCCCTCGGGGCCGACGGACTCGGCCATCATCAGCGTAATGACGCCGCTTCCCGCCCCCACGTCCGCGACGGTCATTCCGGGCTTCAGACCAAGAGACTTCACGAGCAGCGACAATCGCTCTTCTTCCTCGCGTTCCGAACGTTCGAGCCAGTTGGCCGCCTGGTACCCCATGACATGGGCAATCTCCCGCCCCATGTAGAACTTGCCGATGCCGTTCGGATCGTGCTCCTTCTTGAACACGTACAGGGCCGAGGCATCAACGCGGTTATCGGAAGTTGACTCCGCGACGGACCCATTCCCCTGTGCCGGCAAATCGTCGGCGAAGGCCGGCCCAGGCATTGTCGCCGGGGCGCAAAAGCCGATCAGCACGAACGAGAAAAGGAGGGTCGCGGCTCGAGGGCAGGAGGTCTTGTCACGCATGGGCGGAATCCCGGATGATCAGGGCGTGCGAATGTCTTTGGCTGAGGCGATTTTATCCGACCATGTCTTCAGCGTCTTCCGAAGCACGTGGCGAATCCTCGACAGGTACCAAAGCCACATTCGAGACGTGAACGTCAATTCAAGCGACGATATGGCGCAAAACCCGATTGCTGCATCGCTCGAGATCCTCGCGGAACCGGTTTCGGGCATCCGATCGAGCGGCGGCCGCGAGGCCGCACGCAATCCCACCTTGTGGCATCGCCTCGTTGAAGTCATCCGGGGCTCGATTCGGACGGGGCGAACATCGAAGCCTGTCGCCGATCTTTCCTATCCGCTCTCATCGCCGCAGGAATGCGCCGACGCTCATCTGGAAGAGATCGAGGAAGCGTTCGGCAAGTCATCTCGCGGTTCGAATCAGGCAGCGCTTCTGAAGAAGCTCGCGGGGTGGTGGATGACCTCCTTCGGCAACGAACTGGACGCCGAATGGGATGGTTCGACCGATCGTTGGCGCGAGTCGTTGCGGTCGATTCGCGGGGTGAATCACGAGACAGCGGATCGACTCCTGCTGTGGGTCGCCGAGAAGCCGGCCTGGCCGGTCTCTCGGGCTTCCATACGCATCGCCTGCCGTCATGGATGGATCGAACCGACCGCGGAATATGACGAATGGCAATCGCTGTTTGTTCGAGGCTGCGATTCGAACGTTGACGCGCTGCGGGCCCTGTCATCCCGTTTTGACGAGATCGGCCGCACCCACTGCGGGCCGAAACCGAAGTGCGAGGGGTGCCCTCTCGCCCCGCTCCTTCCATCGGGCGGACCGCGAGAGATGTTCGATTGAGCGTGCCATCCGTTGAAATCGCCGATCAGAGCTACCGACATCCACCCTTCTCGCTACACTTAAGGCACCAGTCGCGCACCCTCCGAATTCCGCATCAGTCCGCGAAGGACGAATCTGCATGCCGGTCAAACCTTCCGATTCCCAGCGCAATGCCGCGACGTTCCTTGCGCTGTTCGGGTTGATGATTATCGCGTCCAGCCTGCTGGCCCTGATCATCATGGTTTTGCCGCAAGCGATTGGTGTCGTGCTCGTCGTCGGCGGTTTCGCGATCATGGCCGCTCTGCAGTACATGATCTGGGGGTATTGGCTGTCGAACACCGCTCCTGCCGCACCGGACCTGGTGGACGGTCACGCCGGTCCTGCGCGAGGGGGGGGTGGAATCGGTTCTGCCGGGGACGACGAACACTCCTGAGTCGGTCGCCGCGAACCGTGCGGCACACTCGGTTTTCCATGAGTCCCCATGCAGATGAGCTCCCTTGACCTATCCTTCCGGCGAAGACGGGATGCCGGGCGAACGCAGTGAAGCGTTCCGTCGAGTCCCGAGAGGTCCGGAGTGGAAACGTCATGGCCGCCCCCGTCGATTGGACCGCAATTCGCGAAGAAGCCCTGAAGGACTTCTCGATTGCCGCCCTGCCGCCGACCCTGAAGCTTCCCGCTCTCCCCCACGCCGTCACACGATTCGTCGAACGGGCGAACGATCCCAACGTGACGATGAAGGACCTGGCGGGGATTGTCGAGACCGACACGGGCCTGACCGTTGAACTGCTGCGGCATGTCAACTCGGCCTTCATGGCGTTGCGGAATAAGGCGGGCAGCGTTCAGCAGGCGCTGTCGCTGCTGGGGTTGCGGCCCAGCAAGATGTTCCTGATGACAACCGGCATGCAGGCGGCCGTGCGGGCCAAGAATTCGAAGTTGATCAATCAGGCGTGCTTTTGGAATGCGAGCCTTCAAAAGGCGCTGTTCGCCAAGGAAGTCGCCGTGCTGCTGAAGACGGACGCCGATCTGGCGTTCGCTGGAGCACTTCTTCAGGACTATCTTCTGCCCGTCGTGACGAACGACCTGTTCGATCCGTACCTGGAGTTCGTCAAGAATCGCGAGATGCATCCCCCCAACCTCTGCGATTACGAGCAGGGGCAGTTCCAATGGGATCATGCAGTCGCCGGCGCCTGTCTGGCGCATCGCTGGAACCTGCCGGACGATCTGGTCTGCTGCATCCTGTTCCATCACCAGGGCCTGCGATTGCTGGCCCATCCACAGCTCGGTCGTTCTCCCGCGGCGGCGGTGGCCCTCTCATCGCTCCTGCCCGATCAGCTGCGACAGAACTTTCACGGCCTCGAGCAGCTCGTCCTGCTCGAAAAGAAGTGGCCGGCCTTCAACGTGGAAGCGCTGGCGACCCGCGTCGACGAACAGCACAGGGAACTGGGGATCGGCGTCCACAACGACTTTCCGTTGCTCCGGCGCTGCAAGCCGGTCCTCGAGACCGATTTCAGCGACGGCATCCTGACAGCCGCGGCGAAAGCATAACGAGCGGCCAGCAGCCATCACACCTGCAGCACGCCGGTGCGGAAGGGCTCGTTCTCGGCGTGGCGGGTCGAGACGTCGAGGGCGGTGATCAGCGCCGCACGCGTCTGCGCCGGCTCAATAATCTCGTCGACCCATCCCCGGGCGGCCGCGTAACGGATGTCGGTCTGCTCCTCATAGGATGCGACGATTTTCGTTCGCAACTCCTCCAGTTCCGCCGCGTCGGGCGCTTTGCCGCTGCGTTTGAGCGCTGCGATGTTGACGTCGAGAAGCGTCCCGGCCGCCTGGTGAGGGCCCATGACGGCGTATTGGGCCGTCGGCCAGGCAAAGATGAATCGCGGGTCGAACGCCTTGCCGCACAGCGCGTAATTGCCGGCGCCGTAGCTTCCTCCCATCACCAGCGTGATCTTCGGCACGCGGCTGTTGGAGATTGCGTTGACCAGCTTGGCACCCGCCTTGATGATCCCCGCCTGCTCGCTGTCGCGGCCGACCATGAAGCCGTAGACGTCCTGCAGGAAAACCAGAGGGGTCCACGTCTGGTTGCAGTCCATGATGAAGCGCGCCGCCTTGTCGGCGCTGTCGTGATAGATCACGCCGCCGAACTGCAAGCCTTCCTTCGGCGTTTTCTCCGGGTGGTGCTGATTGCCGACGATCCCAACCGTGTATCCGCCGATCCGGGCATATCCGCACACCACGGTGCGGCCATACTCGGCCTTGTATTCCTGGAACGAATCCGCATCAACGAGGCAGGAAAGAATCTCGCGGATCTCGTAAGGCTTCTGCCGATCGAGCGGGAAGAGCGTCGTCAGATCGCCGGTCGGTCGGGCAGGATCCACCGAGTCGTCCCGGCGGAATAGCGGAGCGCGGACGTCGGTCGGCAGGGTCGCGGCGAGGGACCGCAACCGATTCAGGCAGGCGTTGTCGTCGGGTTCGCGGAAATCGATCGTCCCACTGATCTGAGCGTGCATCGCCGCCCCGCCCAGTTCTTCGTGGGAGACGTCCTGCCCGATCGAACTCTTCACGAGAGCCGGTGCGGCGAGATACATCCCCGAGCCTTCGGTCATCACCAGCTTGTCGCACAGCACGGGAAGATAGCCGCCCCCGGCGACGCAGTTCCCCATGATGGCCGCGAGCTGTGGAACGCCCATGGCGGAAAGGACCGCGTTGTTTCGGAAGATGCGGCCGAAGTCGTCCTCGTCCGGAAAGATCTCATCCTGGAGCGGCAGGAAGACGCCCGCCGAGTCGACGAGGTAGATCAGCGGCAGCCGGTTGATCATGGCGATCCGCTGGGCACGCAGCACCTTCTTCGCCGTCATCGGAAAGAAGGCGCCGGCCTTCACCGTGGCATCGTTGGCAATGACCATGAAAGTGCGGCCCGCGACATGACCGAGCCCGCACACGACGCTCGCCGACGGGGCTCCTCCCCATTCCTGGTACATCTTCCACGCCGCGAAGCGGCCGAGCTCGAAGAACTCGGTGCCGGGGTCGATCAGACTCGCGATCCGCTCGCGTGCGGTGAGCCGTTTTTTCTCGTGCTGACGTTCGATCGACTTTGCACCGCCCCCCAGCGCGATCTCGTCGCGCTGCGTGCGGTGCTCCGCGAGAAGCGTCGGCCAGTCGGCCTGCGGTCGAACGTCGCGGCGGGTGGAAGCGGGCATGGATGGGATGGGTGTGGCGAGAACCCGTGCGTCTGATCGCACGCGAGGTTCTCGGTTGTGTGATGCGATGTCTGCGGTGTCCGCAAACCCTGTTGAACGGGCCTCAGAATTCTAAGGAGATCCCTGCCGGGGGAGAACGTAACTTCGTCGGTCCGAAAGGGAAATCTTCGCCGAGAGTGATGCAGCAACGCCAAGCGACTGGTGAGTCCCGAGCCCGTGTGCGACGCGAGAAACCATTACGGATGGTGGCCGCGCAACGTGAGATCCACGGCACTCGACACAAATCGAACGATTCGCAGGTCTTACGAAAAGTTTCCGCTGTTGGCATACCAGTTGCATTTTGATGTTCCGTCGCGAGCCGTCAGTGGCCGAGCGATTCTTAGGAGTTCATCTATTTCGAGTGAGGAGATGGCAATGCCCCGCTATTGGAAACCGCAATACCTTCTCGCCCTGTTCGGCCTCGCAACTTTCGGCCTGGCCCCCGTGTTGGCTCAGGACGAATTTCGGCCGGATCCGCCTCGGGCGGCCATTGAAAACCCCAACGCGCCGACCGGCGATCTTTCGGCGACCGTGCCGAGCGTTCGAGTCCCCGTGACGACTCCGGCAACCACGCCCCGCGCGGTGGTCGCCCCTCGTGTGAACTCGGCCACGACGATTCTGCGGCCCCCCGCCCTCATTGACTCGGATCCGGCCGACACCGCGGCGACCACCGACCCGGTGATCGGTCCCGCTCAACAGCGGGCCCGGACTCTCCCTCGCATCACCCGATACAATCCCCGGCTGGTCCCTGGCGTCCGCGGACTTCGCGCACCCGTGCAGCAGGCGGATGAGGGTGTTGCAACGCCCGGCCTGCGAGTCCTCCCGATCAGGTCCCATTTGATCGGCAGCGAACAGTCCGGTCCCTACCATCGCGATCGATACCTGTTCTACGAACGCGACCGCCGCTTCAACCCGTCGCCCTATCCGGGCGGCGGCGGCAACTACAACCTGGTCTGGTGATCTGTGATCTCCGCTCGAAACTCCTTCGAGTCAGAGAAGTCGTCCCACGAGAATCGGCCGTCCCTCGCAGTTCAATGCGGGGGACGGCCGATTCGTTTTCTGTCGTCGATTGTCGGAACGATGCGAGCGGCGTGGCTTCTGCGGGCGGAGTCGCCGTCTACGGCTTCGCAACCGAGTGCTGCCGCGCGCCGCCGAAGTACGTCCGATCCCGTTCTTCGAAGCCGGTGTAGTTGAGTAATTCGTAGAGTTCCGAACGGGTCAACATCCGATCGACGAAGTCCCCCTGTGATCCTTCCGCGGCCAGCGCCTTCAAGGCGGCCTCCACCGCCCCCATCGCGACGCGCAGCATGGTCACCGGGAACAGCACGGCGGCGACTCCCACATCCCCCAGCTGCTTCAACGATAGCAGAGGGCTCTTCCCGAACTCCGTCATGTTCGCAAGAACGGGAACTGACACCTCGCGAGCGAAACGTTCGAATTCGGCGAGCGATTCCATCGCCTCGGGAAAAATCATGTCGGCGCCGGCCTCGACATACGCTTTCGCCCGATCGAGAGCGTCATCCATTCCGTTGACTCCCCGCGCATCCGTCCGCGCGATGATCACGAACGACGAGTCACGGCGTGCGGCGACCGCAGCGCGGAGCTTCGACACCATTGCGTTGCGGGTCACCAGCGATTTTCCGCTGAGGTGTCCGCACCGCTTCGGCATCTCTTGGTCTTCGAGATGCAACCCCGCCAGTCCGGCCCCTTCGAACAACTGGACCGTCCGTTCGACGGAGAGCGCCTCGCCGAACCCGGTATCGGCATCCGAAATGATCGGGATCTGAACGGCCTGGGCCAGGTAACGTCCCTGCTCCGCGAACTCCGTCTGGCTGATGAGTCCGACATCGGGCACCGCAGCCAGAGACGCGGACAGCGCCGCGCCGGACTGGTATCCCGCCCGAAATCCGGCCCGCTCGGCCATTCGGGCGACCAGAGCATTGAACACGCCGGGAATGGCGAGCGGTGCGGATTTCAGCGCCTCGCGGAAGCGGGCTCCGGGCGAAAGGGCGCTCGTGGTCATTGCCGACTTCCTCGAAGATGCCGAGTTCCGATCCACGCGCCCGGTCCGCCCGAATTTCTGATTGGCACTTCTTTACTTCGAGAGGGCGGCGAACCGTCGGACCGCCTCTTCGACGTTCTCCCGGCTGTTGAAGGCGCTCAACCGGAAGTACCCTTCGCCGCTGGCTCCGAACCCGCTGCCGGGCGTTCCGACGAGATGGGCCTGCGTGAGGAGCTTGTCGAAGAAGACCCAGCTCGACAGGTTGCCGGGCGTCTTGAGCCACACATACGGAGCGTTCACGCCTCCATACACCGCGACGCCCGCTTTGGTCAGGCCCTCTCGGAGCAGTCGCGCGTTTTCGAGGTAGAAGGCGATGATCTCGCGAACCTGCTTTTGTCCCTCGGGAGAGTAGACCGCTTCGGCCCCGCGTTGAATCACGTACGAGACGCCATTGAACTTCGTCGTGTGACGGCGGTTCCACAGAGCATGGACCGACTGCCGCGTTCCGTTCGCCGTTCCGGTCAGTCCCTTCGGCACGACGGTGAAAGCGCACCGCGTTCCCGTGAAGCCGGCCGTCTTGCTGAAGCTGCGGAACTCGATCGCCACGTCCTTGCCCCCTTCGATCTCGTAGATCGAATGCGGAATGGACGGATCGGTGATGTAGGCCTCATATGCCGCATCGTAGAGGATGATCGCATCGTTCGCCTTGGCGTACTGCACCCACTTCGCGAGCGTCTCGCGGGTGGCGACGGTTCCCGTGGGGTTGTTGGGATAGCAGAGATAGATGAGGTCGACCTTGCGGTCGGGGAGCGGCGGCGTGAAATCGTTCGCCGCGGTCGCCGGCAGATAAACGAGGCCGCCGAACCGCCCCGCGTCGTCCGCCGGACCGGTATGGCCGGCCATCACGTTGGTGTCGACGTAGACGGGGTAAACGGGGTCGGTCACCGCCACGACGTTCTGCGAGCCGAAGATGTCGAGGATGTTGCCGGTGTCGCACTTGGAGCCGTCGCTCACGAAGACTTCGTCGGCGACGACATTCACGCCGCGGGCGTTGTAGTCGTGCTTCGCGATCGCCTCGCGGAGGAAGTCGTACCCCTGCTCGGGTCCGTACCCGCGGAAAGTGGAACGGACCGCCATCTCATCGACCGCCTTGTGCATGGCGGCCGTGATGGCGGGGGGGAGGGGTTCGGTGACGTCGCCGATTCCGAGCCGGATGACCTTGGCCGAGGGGTTTTCGTCGCAGAACTTTTTGACGCGGCGGCCGATCTCGGGAAAGAGGTAGCCAGCCTTCAGCTTGAGGTAGTTCTCGTTGACCTGGGCCATCAGACGGTTCCGAAACGTTGGTGCAAGGACAGGGGACGGCGAGAC